>JAGWJK010000600.1 GCA_028865845.1 Rhizobiaceae bacterium | reverse complement strand
GCCAAGGAATGGTGCTTGTCAGGATCTCAAGGAGCATGGAATCGTCGCGCTTGTCGCTGCGGCCGAAATGCCGTTCGAGGAACAGCTGGCCGACCGACATGATGCTGACGACGGCGAGATACCAGAAGGCTACAACGATCAAGAGCGGGATAGTTTCGAAGGTGCGAGCATAGATACTCTGCGCCGAGTAGAAGAGGTCGTCCACGGCGATAAAGGTCACGAGCGAGGTCATTTTCAGCAGGTTGATTGCCTCGTTGCCGGTTGGCGGCACGACGAAGCGCATGGCTTGCGGCAGTGTAATGCGCTTGAGGATCGTGCGGTACGGCATGCCCAGCGCTTTCGCCGCCTCGGCCTGGCCTGAAGGGACCGATTTTATACCAGCGCGGATAATCTCGGCCATATAACCGGCCTCGCAGAGCGATAGGGCAACGACGGCCGACAGGAACGGCGTCATGATATCGTTGGTCCTGACCGAGAATATCGTGCCTATGTAAGGCAAGGTCAGCGAGATCTCCCGCACCAGCAGGGAAAGATTGAACCAGAAGATCAGTTGGATCAAAGCCGGCACGCCCCGAAAGAACCAGACATAAACGCTGGCGAACGCACGCAGAATAGGGCTCGGCGAAACCCGCATGATGGCGATCACCGTGCCAATAACGATCGCCACCGCCATTATCAGCACCGTCAGCAGTAGCGTCGTGCCCAGCCCGCGCAGGATCGGCGGATGCCGGATATATTTGGCAGCGGTGTCCCAGGCGAAGGCGGGATTGACCGCGAAGGCGCGAATGATGAATGCGGCAAGCACGAGCGCAACTATAGTGCCGATCCAGATGCCATATTGTCGCTGGGGAACCACCTTTAGGCGCGCCACCTGGTCCGCTATGGCCGCAGTCGCCATCGTCGGGGAGGGGGGAGGGTCTGCCACGCTCATTCGCTATTTCCTACAGAGTTTTCGTTGGGTGTGCAGCACAGGCTGGACACCGATAGAGCGCCACCACGTCGGTGACGCGGCGGCGCTCTGCGAGATCTAACGCTCCGGCAACGCCAGCCGTTAATCGGCGCGTAGCGAGCCCATGTCGTTGACGAAATATGGCTCCTTGATCGCATAAGCGCCCATGCCGTACTTGTTCAGGATTTCCTGATACTTCCCGTTCTTGAAGAGTTCGGCAAGTGCCGCGACTATCATGTCGGCTGTTGCAGGATCATCCTTGGCGACCGCCAGTCCGAGTGGCGCGATATCGTAGAGTGTCGGCAGGACGACGAGTTGACCCTTGCTGGTCACTTCGAAATAGCTCGACGAGGTGGCGTCGTCCATACGCGCGTCGATGCGGTCTGAAAGAACCGCCTGCACGATGTCTGTGGAGGAGTTGAACACCGACTTGGTTATCTCGGCTTGGCCCTTGTCTGTGCAATCCTTGCTCAGCTTGTCGACGAGGAAGTCCGAGGCGCTTCCGGCAGACACGCCCACGCGCTTGCCACATAGCGGCATGTCGCCGGTAAAGCTGGCCTTTTTCTCAGGGGACGTCGAGGCGGCGATGCCGGCCTTGATGAACATTACGAAATCGACCTGCTTGAGGCGGTCCGGATTGGCGGAAAACGTTTCCCAAGCGATCTTGAACCGGCCGGATGCAAGTCCAGGGATCATCGAGGGGAACGGCGTGCGCTGGACGTCGAGTTTGGCATTGACCAATTTGGCAACCTCGCCAGCCAATTCGATGATAATGCCGACCTGATTGCCGTTGGCGTCAAGATATTCGAACGGCGCGAAATCGAGCGTGTTGGCGATAGAAAGCTTACCGCTGCTCTGGACGTCCGGCGGAGCCTTGATCTCGGCCGAAAACGCCGAACCGCTCCAGACCGTAAGCAGCGCGCCGAGGCCGAGGCCAGCCATTTTCAGAAATGTGTTCATGTCATTCGTTCCTCTCTTGCTATTGTTCTCATTCCCTGACGCCAAGAACCGGTTATGCCGTCGTCCCTTGCGTATCCCACCCGGCGTGCCAGACGGAAATTCCTGGTAGTGGCGCTCCTCAGACACCCGTGGTCGGCCGCGGCTTGGTGCCGTCGATGAAACGTTCGTAGCGGAAGGCTGCGATATCGACGATCGGCTTGTCGCCGGAGACGAGATCGGCCGTCAGGCGCCCGGCGCCAGGTCCAATGCCGAAACCATGTCCGGAAAAGCCTGTGGAGATGACGAGCCCCTGCAATGATTTGACTGTTGAAATGACAGGGATTGCATCCGGGGTGGCATCGATCATACCTGCCCAGACCTGTTCGATCGCCGTGCCTTTGACTACAGGGAAGGCCTTCTGGAAGGCCGCGTAAGTTGCTGAGAGCCGGTCTTCCAACGGAGCGGGATCGAGCGTTCGCACCCGTTCGAACTGCCTATCGACCGGGCCGTCGCTGATTGGTCCGGTCGATAGGCCGAGGCTGAAGCTCCCCCATTCCTGCCGCATCATCGGTACGAAGTCGCGGAAATAGCGAAAGCTATCGGCGCCGATGTCGTGCCTGTTCTGGCTGCCATCGGCGATCGTATAGCCGCCATCGAGCCGCTTTCTATAAGCGAAGTCCTTGCACCAGGCTGCGCCATCGGGACCGCCCGAAACCGGCGCGGTTCGCAGCACTGAAGCGCGCACACCGAGCTGAGGCAGCCTTACCCCGATCCCGCGCAGGAGTTTCGTCGACCAGACGCCGCCGGCGATGACCACGGCCGGACAGTCGATGCGGCCATGTTCGGTGACGATCCCGGACACACGGAGATTCGAAGTTTCGATACTTCGGACCGCGCAATTGGCAATCAGCACTGCGCCCGCCGCTGCTGCAGCCCGACCGATTGCCGCCGCCGCCTTCTGTGGCTCGGCCCGCGCGTCGCTTGCTGTGTAAAGCGCTGCATGCCAGCTCCGAGCGGCGCCGGGCAACAAGTGCGCAAGCTCCGCGCCTCGGATTATTCTTGTATCTAGCGACAAATCGCCGGCGCGCTTCACCCAGTTTTCGTGATAAGCGACATCGTCGTCATTGTCGCAGAGATAAAGAATTCCGGTGCGGCGGAAGCCGACGTCGGCGCCGACCAGCTCGTTCATGCCAGACCAGATTCGCATCGCCTCGACGATCAGCGGCAGTTCACGTGGATCGCGGCCCATGCGACGGACCCAGCCCCAGTTGCGGCTCGATTGTTCGCCGACAAACTGGCCCTTTTCGCAGACGACGACCGACAAGCCCCGGCGCGCGAGGAAGAGCGCGGTGCTCAAGCCGATGATGCCTCCGCCAACGATCGCCACATCGGCGGTCGTGGGCGGCTTCTCAACGGATATGACCGGTTCGACTGGCGGCCCCAATCCATACTCCCGACGGTGCTGCGATCAACCCTTTGCAGCAGCGGCTTCCGCCGCCTGCTTCTTGCGATAGTGATAGTTCTTGTCGATGCGCTCCATAAGATAATCGCCGTATTGGACCGGCGGATATTTAGGCTCGCTACCTGCTGGCACGCAGACATCCAGGGCCTCGATCATCTCGCTCATCGACGGATCGAAGAAGAAAGGCTGGGAGTAGCGCTCGCGGCCGGTTCGGTTGATGACCCGGTGTGGCGTTGATACGAAGACGTCGTTGGACCAGCGGGCAAGAATGTCTCCGACATTCATCACGAAGGAATCCGGCACCGGTGGAGCAGGCACCCAGTCGCCGGCTTTGTTCTTGACTTCGAGACCGCCGACATTGTCCTGCGCCAGCAGAGTGATGAAGCCGTAGTCGGTATGAGGTGCCGAGCCGAACAGACCTTCCTCTTGTGGCTGCGTCGGATAGTGCAGGAGACGCAGGAACGTTGTCGGGTCTTGGAAACATTCGTCGAGGCTATCAGACGGGAGATTGAGAGACAGCGCGATGGCCCGCACCATCTTACGCGCCAGCGTGCTCATCTCGGTTACATAGTTCTCGATCGTGGCGCGGAAATCGGGCAGCAAAGCCTCGTCCGGCCATTGGTTCGGTCCCTGCAATGGCTCGTCGGCCAGGGCCTTGGGATCGTCGGCGTCGACTTCGTGCATGAAGAAAATCGATTCGCTCTGGTTGGGCTTGCTG
>JAGWJK010000599.1 GCA_028865845.1 Rhizobiaceae bacterium | reverse complement strand
AGGGCGTCGACGCCATCCTTCTCGCTCCCGTCGTCGAGACCGGTTGGGATTCGGTCCTGAAGGAAGCCAAGGAAGCCAAGATCCCGGTGATCCTGCTCGACCGCACCATCAACGCGCCGAAGGACCTCTATCTCACGGCCGTTACCTCCGATCAGGTCTATGAAGGCAAGGTCGCGGGCGACTGGCTGGTGAAGACCGTCGGCGACAAGAAGTGCAACATCGTCGAGTTGCAGGGCACGACCGGTTCTTCGCCGGCGATCGCCCGCAAGAAGGGCTTCGAGCAGGCTATCGCGGGCCATGACAACCTGAAGATCGTCCGCAGCCAGACTGGCGACTTCACCCGCGCCAAGGGCAAGGAAGTCATGGAAAGCTTCCTGAAAGCCGAGAACGGCGGCAAGGACATCTGCGCGCTCTACGCTCACAATGACGACATGGCCGTCGGCGCCATCCAGGCGATCAAGGAAGCCGGCCTGAAGCCGGGCAAGGACATCCTCACCGTCTCCGTCGATTCGGTTCCGGATCTCTTCAAGGCCATGGCTGCCGGCGAGGCGAACGCCACGGTCGAACTGACGCCGAACATGGCAGGTCCCGCATTCGACGCGCTCGATGCGTACCTGAAGACGAAGAAGGAACCACCGAAGTGGATCCAGACCGAGTCGAAGCTTTACACCCAGGCTGACGACCCGCAGAAGGTCTACGAGCAGAAGAAGAACCTCGGCTATTGATCCGAAGCCTGAAACGACGCGTCGGCCCGCTCGGGTCGACGCGTTTTCCCGGCGGCCGTCCGCCGGGCCTGCGTTTTTATGTTTCAAGTCCATTCAGGAACATTGGTGTTTCATGGCTGACGATTCCGAGCCTCTGTTGGTGGCGAACGGCTTCTGCAAGTATTTTCCGGGTTCTGTCGCTCTCGACCACGTGGATTTCATCCTGAGAAGAGGCGAAGTGCATGCGCTTCTTGGCGAAAACGGCGCGGGCAAATCGACACTTATCAAATGCATGACCGGCGCCTATCAGCGCGACGCCGGCAGCCTGAAACTCGACGGCACGGAGATCAATCCGCACGATACGCTGGCCGCCCAGAAGCTCGGCATCGGCACCGTCTATCAGGAGGTCAACCTTCTTCCTAATCTCAGCTTGGCGGAAAACCTGTTCCTGGGCCGCCAGCCGCGTCGCTTCGGCATGGTCAGCGGCGCTGAAATGAACCGCAGGGCGCGGGCGCTCCTGTCGCAATATGGATTAGATATCGACGTCAGCCGCCAGCTCGACAGATTTTCGGTTGCCATCCAGCAGGTGATCGCGATCGCGCGGGCCGTCGATCTTTCGGGCAAGGTGCTCATCCTCGACGAACCTACCGCGAGCTTGGACACGCACGAAGTCGCGATGCTCTTCGGCATCATCAGAGATCTGAAGAAGCGCGGATTGGGCATTGTTTTCATTACGCACTTTCTGGAGCAGGTCTATGAGATCTGCGACCGCATCACCGTTCTGCGCAATGGCCGCCTCGTCGGCACGCGCGATGCGGAGGGGCTGCCAAAGCAGACCTTGATCGCCATGATGCTCGGCCGCGAACTTGCCCATGCCGAAGCGGCGGCAAAGCGGCAGGAGGTGGAAAGCGGGCCCGTCAAATACAGTTTCGCCGGCTTCGGCAAGCGCGGCAAGATCAAGCCTTTTGATCTCGACGTCCGCGTCGGCGAAGTGGTCGGTGTGGCCGGCCTGCTTGGCTCCGGCCGAACGGAAACCGCCGAGATCCTTTTCGGCGTCGAACGCGCTGACAGCGGCACCGCAAAGATCGACGGCGTGCCCATCATGCTGTCCAGCCCCGGCGCTGCCATCGCCAATGGCTTCGGCTTTTGTCCGGAAGACCGCAAGACCGACGGCATCATCGGCGATCTGTCCATTCGCGAAAACATCGTCATGGCGCTCCAGGCCCGCCGCGGCTGGGCGCGCCCGCTATCCCGCACCGAGCAGAACACGATCGCCGATCGCTACATCAAAGCGTTGGATATCCGCACCACCGACAGGGAAAAGCCGATCCGGTTGCTGTCCGGCGGCAACCAACAAAAAGCGATCCTGGCGCGCTGGCTGGCGACCAATCCGAAGTTCCTCATCCTCGACGAGCCGACGCGCGGTATCGACGTCGGCGCCCATGCCGAAATTATCCGCCTCATCGAGGATCTCTGCCAGCAGGGAATGTCTCTCATCGTGATTTCATCCGAACTTGAAGAATTGGTCGCCTATAGCTCGCGGGTGATCGTGTTGCGCGACCGCGAGCATGTGGCCGAACTGGTCGGTGACCGGATCACCGCCAACGACATCGTCGAAGCGATCGCGACTGCCGAGCGCAAGCGGGAGGACGCATGACATCGCTCGCCAAAGCCCTGCTGGTTCGGTTGGCACCGCAGCTCATCGCGCTCGCGGCCATTCTGTTTTTGAATTTCATCATGTTCCCGCAGTTCTTTCATTTGGAAATGCAAAACGGCCGGCTGTACGGAAGCTTGATCGACGTGCTCAATCGCGGAGCGCCGGTCGCACTCCTATCGATCGGTATGACGCTGGTGATCGCCACTAAGGGGATCGATCTTTCGGTCGGTGCCGTCATCGCCATCTGCGGTGCTGTTGCCGCCTCATCGGCGGTTGCCGGGGATTCGGTTGCCTACATCCTGGTGTTGACGATCGGCGTCGGTCTGCTCTGCGGCCTATGGAACGGCATCCTCGTCGCTGTGCTCGACATCCAGCCGATCATCGCGACGCTGGTGCTGATGGTCGCCGGCCGCGGCATTGCGCAATTGATCACCGAAGGGGTGATCCTGACCTTCAACGACGACAACCTGATCTTTCTCGGCAGCGGCTCCTTTGCGGCCCTGCCGATGCCTGTTGTCATCTGGTTCGCGGTCGGCCTTGCCGTCATCCTGCTGGTGCGGCGGACGGCGCTTGGGATGCTCGTCGAGGCGATCGGCATCAACAGGCGGGCAAGCACCTTGTCGGGTATCCGCACGCCGGTTCTCCTGATTGCCGTATACGCGCTGAGCGGTCTCTGTGCTTCTATCGCCGGCCTTATCGTCACAGCCGACATCAAGGGCGCGGACGCCAACAATGCCGGTCTCTGGCTGGAACTCGATGCCATTCTTGCCGTCGTGGTCGGCGGCAATTCGCTGCTTGGCGGTCGCTTCAGCATCATCGGTTCGCTGATCGGCGCGATGATCATTCAGTCGGTCAATACCGGCATTCTTCTCTCCGGATTTCCGCCGGAATTCAATCTGGTGATCAAGGCCGTCATCGTCATCGTCATTCTTGTCATCCAGTCCCCTGCGCTGCAATCGGCCATCGCGTTTTTCGGCCGCAGGCGTGGCGCAGAGCAGCTCGTGAGCAAGGAACAGGCAAAATGAATTCGAAATATCTTCCGCTGCTCGCGACGATCGTCATCTTCATCCTCGCCTACGCCGTCTGCGCCATGCAGTACCCGACGATGCTGTCGACGCGTGTTGCCGGTAATCTTCTGACGGACAATGCTTTTCTAGGAATCGCCGCTGTCGGCATGACCTTCGTCATCCTTTCCGGCGGGATCGACCTGTCCATCGGCTCGGTCATCGCCTTTACCGGCGTCTTCCTCGCGATCCTGCTGCGGGATACGTCCATTCATCCGCTGCTGGCATTCGTTCTGGTTCTGATTATTACCGCGGCCTTCGGTGCCGCCATGGGCGCGATCATTCACTATCTCGCCATGCCGCCGTTCATCGTCACCTTGGCGGGCATGTTTCTCGCGCGCGGCATCGCTTTCGTCCTCTCGATCGACAGCATTCCGATCGAACATGACTTCTATTCGCAGCTGAGCGATCTTTATATCCTGCTTCCGGGCGGTGGCCGGCTGACGCTGATAGGCGGGGTCATGCTCATAGTCTTCGCCGCCGGTATTGTTCTTGCGCACAGGACGCGCTTCGGCGCCAACGTTTATGCGCTTGGCGGCGGTGTGCAGACTGCCCGCCTGATGGGCGTACCAGTCGCTCGCACGACGATCCAGATCTACGCTCTGTCAGGCTTTCTGGCCGGTCTATCAGGAATCGTTTTTTCGCTCTATAC
>JAGWJK010000598.1 GCA_028865845.1 Rhizobiaceae bacterium | reverse complement strand
CGCCGGGTTTCGATCAGGTGCGTTTCGGCGATCTCGACGCCGTCCGTGCGGCGGTCACCGGTGCCACGGCCGCAATCCTGATCGAGCCCGTGCAGGGCGAGGGCGGTATCCGCCCGGCGACCAACGAATTCCTGCGCGGCCTGCGCGCCATCTGCGACGAACATGGCCTGCTCTTGATCCTCGACGAGGTTCAGTCCGGCGTCGGCCGCACCGGAAAGTTCTTTGCGCATGAATGGTCGGGTGTCACACCCGACATCATGGCGATCGCCAAGGGTATCGGCGGCGGTTTCCCGCTCGGTGCCTGCCTTGCCACGGCCGAAGCCGCTTCGGGCATGAAGGCCGGTACGCATGGCAGCACCTATGGCGGCAATCCGCTCGCCATGGCCGTCGGCAATGCCGTGCTCGATGTCGTCCTGTCCGAGGGCTTCCTGGAGCATGTCCGCGATGTCGCCCTGGTCTTCCGCCAGGGCCTGGCCTCGCTCAAGGATCGCTTCCCCGACATCATCGAGGACATTCGCGGCGAAGGCTTGCTGCTCGGCATGAAGGCCGCCATTCCGCAGGCGGAATTGCTGCAGGCGATCCGCGCAGAGCATCTGCTCGGCGTGCCGGCTGGCGACAACGTCATCCGTCTGCTGCCGCCGTTGACCGTCACGGCCGAGGAAGCGCGCGAAGGCATTGCCCGCATCGAGCGTGCCGCCGAGAAACTGCGCGCCGCCCGCACCAAGAAGTCGGCTTGAGTTCAGCGCCCGCTGTTTGGGGCGTCTTTTGCGCCCAAGCGGGCGTTGTTGTTTTTAGGGTACAGGTAGGAACATGGCTTCACCGAAACACTTCCTCGATCTCTCGGCGGTCGCGACCGCGGATCTGCGGCACATCATCGATGATGCCATCGTGCGCAAGCAGGCGCAGAAGGCCGGCGCTGCCGACAAGCCGCTTGCCGGTAAGATGCTGGCGATGATCTTCGAGAAGCCGTCCACCCGCACGCGCGTCTCCTTCGACGTCGGCATGCGCCAGCTTGGCGGAGAGACGCTGTTCCTGTCGGGCACGGAGATGCAGCTCGGCCGCGCCGAGACGATCGGCGACACCGCCAAGGTGCTGTCGCGCTACGTCGACGCGATCATGATCCGCACGACCGATCATTCGCGGCTCTTGGAGCTCGCCGAACATGCGACCGTGCCTGTCATCAACGCGCTGACCGACGATACCCATCCCTGCCAGATCATGGCCGATATCATGACCTTCGAAGAGCATCGCGGACCGATCAAGGGCAAGACGATCGCCTGGACCGGCGACGGCAACAACGTGCTGCATTCGCTGATCGAGGGTGCCGCCCAGTTCGGTTATCGCATGAACATGGCCGTACCCCTTGGTTCCGAGCCGAAGGATCACTATTTGAACTGGGCCCGCAACCAGGGCGCCGAAATCATGCTCTCGCATGATGCAGACCGTGCGGTCGCCGGCGCCGATTGCGTGGTAACCGATACCTGGGTTTCCATGAATCAGGAGCACCGGGCCCGCGGTCACAACGTCTTCCAGCCCTATCAGGTCAATCAGGCTTTGATGTCACAGGCCGGCAAAGACGCATTGTTCATGCACTGCCTGCCCGCGCATCGCGGCGAGGAGGTGACGGACGAAGTGATCGACGGTCCGCAATCCGTTGTTTTCGATGAGGCGGAAAACCGCCTTCATGCGCAAAAGTCGATTCTTGCTTGGTGCCTGGGCGCGATCTAAAAATCACTCAGCCACGGCTTCGGCCGTGGGCGCAGTAGGAGTAAAGCAATGGCGGAAAGTGCAGCCTCGCTGGGTCAATTCGATTTTGCCGGCGATGATCATGTCGTTCCTTTCCAGGTCGAAGGTCTTGATGTGCGCGGCCGTGCCGTGCAGCTCGGGCCGATGCTGGATACCATTCTGGCACGGCACAACTATCCGACACCCGTCGCCCGGCTCTTGGCCGAGGCGGTGGTGCTGACGGTGCTGCTCGGCACCTCGTTGAAGTTCGAGGGCAAGTTCACGGTACAGACCAAGGGCGACGGCCCGGTCGATCTTCTGGTTGCCGATTTCTCGACACCGGAAAATGTCCGCGCTTATGCCCGCTTCGACGAGGAAGCGCTGGCAAAGGCCGTAGCTGCGGGAGAGACCGCGCCAGAACAGCTTCTCGGCAAAGGCATCCTTGCCTTCACCATCGACCAGGGGCGCTTCAGCCAACCCTATCAGGGTATCGTCGCCCTCGACGGCACTTCGCTCGAAGATATCGCCGGTGTCTATTTCCGCCAGTCGGAGCAGATTCCGACCCGCGTCCGCCTCGGTGCGGCCGAATTGTTCGATCGTGACGAAAACGGCAAGCCGCGCCACCGCTGGCGGGCGGGCGGCCTGGTTGCGCAGTTCCTCCCGGAAGCGCCGGAGCGCATGCGGCAACCCGACCTCCATGGCGGCGATGGCGATGTCAGCGGGCGCGCTCATGCCGAGGACGACGCCTGGGCAGAAGCACGCACACTGGTTGAAACCATTGATGCCGACGAACTCACCGATCCGCAGGTCGGCACGGAGCGGCTGTTGTTTCGCCTGTTCCATGAGCGCGGCGTGCGGGTCTATCCGCCGCAGGCGGTCTATGACCGCTGCAGCTGTTCGCGCGAGAAGCTGAAGGGCGTGCTGCAGGGTTTCTCAGCCGAGGAGCTGAAGGAGAGCGAGGAAGACGGAGCAATTTCCGTCACCTGCGAATTCTGCTCGACGACCTATCGCTTTGAGGCATCCGAAGTGATTGCGGCCTGATCGGCCTCAGTTCAGCGTCCTGAGCAGGTTGGGCGTATCCAGCGAGAAGGCGGGGATCTTGACGTGAAACAATTCCCCGTCGTCGGTTTCCATCTGGTAGTGGCCGAACATCATGCCTGAAGGCGTATCCAGCGGGCAGCCCGAAGAATATTCGTAGGTGTCGCCCGGCTTCAGCTTCGGCTGCTCGCCGACGACGCCGGGGCCGGTGACTTCGTCCACGACGCCATTCTGGTCGGTGATGTGCCAATAGCGCGTCACCAGCCGGACGGTCATCGCCGAGTGGTTGGAAATGATGATGCGGTAGCCCCAGACATAGCGGTCGTCATCCGGATCGGATTGCTCCTCCAGATAAAAAGGTTCGACGACGACCTCAATGTCTCGTGTTAGGGCGCGATACATGCCTGACACCTGATTATTACTCCGAAACGTCGCGTATTCGTGTAAACACGCAAAGGACGCTCCAGCATTTTAAGTCTAGGGCACCTTATCCGCTTTCAATGGTCCCACGGAAAGCGGGATATGCTAGCGGTATCCTATAAAGCGACCTGTTCCGTCAAGGAACGGAATGGTGAAAACTCCCTTAACGGATTAAACCATTCGTATTTTCAGATATTAACGATAACCCGAAGGGTTAATTGGTTACCTACCAAAGCCTTAGAGGCTTACCGCTATCCATTTAGCGCGGAAACCCGCCCGGGCAATGTCCGGGCGGGTGTCGATGGGTCAGGCCGATACCTGCGCCAGCGCGCGGGCGAAATCCTCGACCAGATCTTCGCTGTCCTCGATGCCGGCGGAGAAGCGCACGGTGCCGGGCGAGATGCCGAGTTCGGCACGGGCTTCGTCGGTGAGGTTCTTGTGCGTCGTCGTTGCCGGATGAGTGATCAGGCTCTTCGAGTCGCCGAGATTGTTGGAGATCTTCACGATCTCAAGCGCATTCTGCAGCTTGAAGGCCGCTTCCTTGCCGCCCTTGAGCTCGAAGGCGACGAGCGTGGAACCGCCGCTCATCTGCTTGGCGATGATATCGGCCTGCGGATGGTCCTTGCGGCCGGGATAGATCACTTTGCCGACCTTGCCCTGTTCAGCGAGGAAATCGGCAACCTTGGCGGCGTTCTGCGTCTGCTGCTTGACGCGCAGCGGCAGGGTTTCGATGCCCTTCAGCAGCGTCCAAGCGGTAAACGGCGACATCGCCGGGCCGGTATGGCGGAAATAGTCCTGCAGGTTCTCGTCGATCCACTTCTTGTCGGAGAGGATGACGCCGCCGAGCGAACGGCCCTGGCCGTCGATATGCTTGGTCGCGGAGTAGACGACGATGTG
>JAGWJK010000597.1 GCA_028865845.1 Rhizobiaceae bacterium | reverse complement strand
CGGGCAAAAAAAGAGGCCGGGTGGGGGGACCCGGCCAGAAAAAGTCCGAAGCGATCGGCGATGGCTTATTGCACGTCCATGTGCTGCTGAGGACGCCACCGCGTGATGTGATTTTCGATGATGGTCATCACATATTCGGCGCCGAGTGTCACCACCATCACAAGGATGATGGCGGCGTAGAGACCGGCGGCATCGTACGTGCCCTTGGCGATCGAGATCAGGTAACCGATGCCGGCGAGCGAACCGACGAATTCGCCGACGATCGCGCCGATGATCGCAAAGCTGAACGACACGTGCAGGCTGGCGAAGATCCAGCTCATCGCCGACGGCAGGATGACGTTGCGGGTGACCTGCCAGTTCGACGCGCCGAGAATGCGGGCATTGGCGATCATGTTTCGGTCGGCCTCACGCACGCCTTGGAAAGCATTCGCGAAGACGACGAAGAAGACCATGATGAAGGCGAGCGCCACTTTCGAGGCGAGGCCGAGGCCCATGATCATCACGAAGATCGGCGCCAGGACGACGCGCGGGATCGAATTGATCGCCTTGATATAGATCGACAGAATGTCCGACATCAGCCTGTTGCGGCCAAGCGCGACACCGACGAGGACGCCTGCCGCCGAGCCGATGACGAAGCCGATCAGGGCCTCTTCCATTGTGACGCCGAGATGGTACCAGAGCGAGCCGCTTTCGGTGCCGTCGACGACCCATTCGTAAAGGCGGGCGGCGATGCCGGTCGGGCTGGAATAGAAGAACGGATCGATCCAGTGCAGGTCGGACGCCAGCTGCCAAAGGCCTAGAATGGCGACCAGGATCGCCAGTTGCCAGAACAGCACGACGTATTTGCGCCGCTTGATCGCCTTCAGTGCCGCGGCTTCGATTTCCTTGTCCGAGGTGCCGGCGCGGAAGATCGGTGCGTTGCCGGTTTCGAGGGCTGTATTTGCCATGGTGGTCCCTCCCCTTATGCCGCTTCGGCGGCACGGCGATAGCTGGTTTCGACCTCTTCGCGGAGATCGTCCCAGATCGTCTTGCAATAGTTGATGAAGTTCTGCTCGTAGCGGATCTCGGAGACGACGCGCGGCCTCGGCAGGTCGATCGTATAGACCGACTTCACCGTCGCCGGACCGGCCGTCAGCACATAGACCTTGTCGGCCAGCGCCACGGCCTCTTCGAGATCGTGGGTGACGAAAACCACCGATGCCTGGCGCTCGGCCCAGAGCTTCAGCAGCTCTTCATGCATGACCGTGCGGGTCTGGACGTCGAGCGCTGAGAACGGCTCGTCCATCAAAAGGATCTCCGGCTCGTTGATGAAGGTCTGCGCCAGCGAGACGCGCTTGCGCATGCCGCCTGAAAGCTGATGCGGATAGTGATGCAGGAATTTCGACAGGCCGACGCGGGCAAGCCAGTTCTTGGCGCTCTTTTCGGCTTCGGCCTTGGACTTGCCGCGAAACAGCGGGCCGGCCATGACGTTGTCGATGACGTTCTTCCAGGGAAACAGCGCGTCCGTCTGGAAAGCGAAGCCGACACGCGGGTCGATGCCGTTGACCGGACCGCCCATCAGACGGACTTCGCCGGCGCTCGGCTTGGCAAGGCCGGTGACCAGATTGAGCGTCGTCGACTTGCCGCAGCCGGTCGGGCCGACAACGGCGACGAATTCGCCGCGCTCGACCGTCATGTTGAAATCGCGCAGTGCCGTCAGCGACTTGCCGGTCGGCGAAACGAAGCGGCGGCTGACATTGATGAGTTCGATCGCCGGAGCCCGGCTTCCATCCTGTGGCATGGTGATGATCCTGACGCGTGCCTTAGGGCGTGCACGCAAAGCCCGAGATCGGAAGCCGCCTCCGGCGCTGGCCGAAGGCGGCGCGATGAAGCGCTTACTTGACGTTCTTGACGAATTCCGTCGTGTAGGTCTTCGAAAGGTCGATGGTCTTGCCCTTGACGTTCTTCGAGAACTCGGAGAGCACGGCGAGAACCGTCTTCGGGCCGTCTTCCGGCATCACGCCGTCAGCCGTGAACATCTCCTTGCCAGCATCGAGCGCCTTGATGTAGCCGTCCTTGTCGCCGACGTAGAAATCCTTCGGCATCTTGTCGGCGATCTCGGCTGCGGAATGCGTGTTGATGAAGCGCAGCGTCTTGACGAAGGCGTTGGCGAGCTTCTGTACGTCTTCCTTATGCGCGTCGACCCAGGTGGCGTCCATATAGAGCGACGCGGCCGGATAGGTGCCGCCAAGCGCTGCCTCGGTGCCCTTCAGCGTTCTGAGATCGACGAGGATCGAGGCTTCGCCGGTCTTCAGCATCCGCGAGATCGTCGGCTCGGTGGTCATGCCGGCCTGGATGGCATCCTGCTGCATGGCGGCGATGAAGGTCTGGCCGGCACCAACCGGAACCGGGGTGACGTCCGCAGGCGAAAGGCCCGCCTTGGACGCCATGTAAAGCGTCAGGAAGTTGGTGGACGAGCCGAGGCCGGTAACGCCGACGCTCTTGCCCTTCAGGTCGGCGAAGGACTTGATTTCCGGATGCTTGGTCGAGACGAGTTCGACTTCGCCCGGAGCCTGGCTGAACTGGACGACCGACTCGATGAACTTGCCCTTGGCCTGCAGATCGACGCAATGATCATAGAAGCCGACAACGCCCTGGACGGCTCCGGCGAGCAACTGGTTTTCGGCGTCGACCCCGGCGGATTCGTTCAGAAGCTCGACGTCGAGGCCTTCATCCTTGAAGTAGCCGAGCGACTCCGCCAGCTTCGCCGGCAGATAGATCTGCTTCTCGTAGCCACCGACCATGATGGAGATCTTGTCGGCCGCATGCGCGGCGGTTGCGCCGAGCGAAGCGGCAGCCATGACGAGGGAAAGGGCGGCGGTCTGAAAAAGCGTGCGTGATGAACGCATGGATGTCTCCTCCTGTTGGGGCGCCTGCGTTACGGTATTCGGCGCACGGCATTCGCTTCCTCCACGAAGCGCGGCGAACCTAACGCGGGTAACCTTTCATTCAGCTTTCAGCGAAGGAGCTTTGAATTGTGCCCGCCACTTTATCACGGCCATGCACCGGACGTAACGTCAGGGATCGTCGATATCCAAGATGGATATTGAGGCGCGTAAAAATTTCTACAATGCTTGTGCGAGTTGCATCGTCGGCATTTAAAGCAAGGGTTTGTGGACGCCAGCAACGTTCTGGTTAATCGTTTGCCGCCGTGCTTGGACGGCCGGGACCCGCTGACCCCCCTGCTACGTTGGCATGGCGGGTCCTGCAAAATAAAGCTCACAACTGGATAAAAAAAGGACCCGCTGTTCTTGGTCCAGCGGGCCTAGTACTCCAGCAACTTGTCCGGGCGCGGGCACGACCGAACGTCGGCATTAAGGCCATCTAATATAACAGGGTCAAGACTTGTTTGCGTCCAAAATTGGGTGGGTCTCTTCAATCAACGGTGGAATTGACGTATGCGTAATACGTTAGGTCGTTGATTTCATAACAATAAATATAAGAAAACCCTTTCAGACCGAAATGACGCCTCCGGTAAATTTTTTTTGACCTAACGTCAATTTCACTGCTCCGGAATAGCCGGTGTCTATCCGCGCACAACCTTGAAAACACTAACGTTACGTTAAATTAAGCAAAACTTAATTTAGAAACATTTGAGTCGCGGGCCAGACTCGCAGTTACCGCACGCCCTCGATGCGCGTGTTGAGCCGGCTAAAACGAATGACGTCACGTGTTCCCCAAGCGCCCCTCGCCACGTGAGGTCGCCGTCACATTTGGTCTTGAGAAACGGACATGTGACGCTCTACTTACACGTTATCGATAGGTTTTCTTTGTTTTCGCAAAAGGGCAAATTCGGCGAAACGCACGCGTCTTTGGCAATCATGGAAGCCGAACCGTTCTTCAACCACCCGGATACGCTCCGATCCTGTTAACCTCAACCGGAGGCCCCTTCATGAAAGTCATCGCGGCAACCCTGCTTCTGTCGATCACGACCATGGAACCGGCGCTCGCGATTTCGCGCTATAATTCTCTCTCGATGAGTTGTGCAGCCGTCCAGCAAGCCATTGCACGCGAGCGATCCGTGCTGTTGCGATACCCTTCCGGCCGCAAT
>JAGWJK010000596.1 GCA_028865845.1 Rhizobiaceae bacterium | reverse complement strand
ATGGATAACGCCATCGACCTCGTAGGTCGGCTCGGCGTGAGTCGTCGCATGCGAGGTTTCGAAGCAGCCACCCTGGTCGATGGCGACGTCGACGATGACCGAACCCTTCTTCATGCCGGAGAGCATTTCGCGGGTGACCAGCTTCGGCGCGGCAGCGCCGGGGATCAGCACCGCGCCGATCACGAGGTCGGCAGCAAAGACCTCTTCTTCAAGCGCCTGGATGCTGGAATAGCGGGTGTGGACGCGGCCGTTGAAGATATCGTCGAGCTGACGCAGGCGCGGCAGCGAGCGATCGAGAATGCTGACATCCGCGCCAAGGCCGGCCGCCATCTTCGCAGCATGCAGGCCGACGACGCCGCCGCCGATGATGGCAACTTTGGCCGGAAGCACGCCCGGAACGCCGCCGAGCAGGATGCCGAGACCACCATTGGCCTTCTGCAGCGCGGTTGCGCCCGCCTGGATCGACAGACGACCGGCGACTTCCGACATCGGCGCCAGCAACGGCAGGCCACCGCGGTCGTCGGTTACGGTTTCATAGGCAACGGCGGTGACGCCGGAGGCAATCAGGCCCTTGGTCTGTTCCGGATCCGGCGCGAGATGCAGGTAGGTGTAGAGAAGCTGGCCATCGCGCAATTGTGCCCATTCCGACGGCTGCGGCTCCTTGACCTTCACGATCATGTCGCACTTTTCGAAGATTTCCTTGGCTGTTGCGGCGATCTTGGCGCCGGCAGCGATATAGGCGTTGTCATCAGCGCCGATGCCGGCACCTGCCTTGGTCTCGACCCAGACCTCATGGCCGTGCGCGACATATTCGCGAACGGACGCAGGCGTCAGGCCGACGCGATATTCATGGTTCTTGATTTCTTTCGGGCAACCGACGCGCATTTCATTCCTCCAGTGAGTGTCATCCGCCAAGCGGATATCTGGAGGGGATCAGAACATTTCGCGCCGGAAATGTCCTTGCAAAGAGAATTTGCCGAAGGACCATTTTTCGTGGATTATTGCGTGAAAGCAGAATTATTCGAAGGATCTTCCAATGTCGAACCTGGATGCCATGGATCATTCGATCCTGCGCGTGTTGCAACAAAACGCCAGGATCACCAATGCCGAGCTTGCGGAGAGGGTCGGCTTGTCGCCCTCGGCCTGTTCGCGCCGGCTGGATATCCTGGAAAAGGATGGAGTAATCGGCGGCTATCACGCGCGGCTGTCGCACAAGGCGCTCGACTACAAGATGATCGCCATCGTCCATATCTCGCTGTCCGGCCAGTTCGCCAAGACGCTGTCGGAATTCGAGGCGGCCGTGAAGCGCTGTCCGAATGTGCTCGTCTGCTATCTCATGTCGGGGGAATACGATTATATCCTACGGATCGCCGCCCGCGATCTGGAGGACTACGAGCGAATCCATCGCGACTGGCTGTCCGCCCTGCCGCACGTGGTGAAAATCAATTCCAGCTTTGCGTTGCGCGAGATCATCGATCGGCCCAATGTCGGGTTATGAATGGGAAGGACGCTCCGACGTCTGTTCAACGCTAGCCTGGAGACGCGACTTGAAAATTCACTCTTTTCTCCTCGCGAGCTTTCTTGCCGCCGCGCCGCTCCTGTCTCCGCAACTCTCGTCCGCCGCGGACAATCCGCGGACGGGCGATATCCTCGCCCATTTTCGCCGGCCGGTAACGTTGAGGCCGCTTTCCGACAATGGCAGGGCGTGGGGACGGATGATTCTGAGTTCCAATTCGCTGGCGCTCGGCGCCGCGGATGGTCCAATGATCCTGCGATATCGCGGGATTTATCGCGCTCAATCCGATGACATGTCCGATCTCGACGGCGCATCGATCTACCAGGTCGTAAACGCCGACCGGTTCTATCAGGCCAATGACGACAGGAAACTGCATTTGAAATCGGAAGACATGCAGAAGCTGATCGCGGCTGGCGGCAGTCCATTGATGTTCCACGGCGAAGTCAGGCTTGTCACCATCAAGCATAGCCACACGCGCGAAGCACCGCGAAACGCCCGCAATGTGCTCACCATGTGCTGGATAGGAGTGGCCGACATGAAGGATTTCAAGGATCACGCAACGTCGGGCGAAGGCTGCGAGCACTATCTCTGGCCCAACTGAGCCGGCGGCACGTTATCGCAGGTCCAACAGCAAGGCGCGATGATCCGAAACCTCCGGCTCGGCGACTGGATCGAAGCTGATCACCTCGACCAAGGGCGTCGCCAGCATGTAATCGGCGAAACGCGGCTGCTTGAGATAATAGGATGTGCGCGTATCGCTGTGTCCGCTGCTGGTGACGAGATCGACCAGCCCGAGGGTGCCGAGGGTATCGAACGTCACGCTTCCGGGCAGGACATTGAAATCGCCGCAGACGACCAGTCGTTCATCGCCCGGCCAGACCTGCCGGATGAGCGATACCAGCTCCCTCGCCTGCTCGCTTCGTGCCGGCGTGTCGCCCTTGCCCTCCGGATCGCGCAAGCCATGCATGTGTGCGATGGTGACGGCAAAGCCGGCTTCATAGTCGAAGATCCGAATGCAATGCGCGTTGCGCGACCGGGGATGCGGTCCAAAATCATCCGGCGAAAACTCCCCATGCACGAAGCCCGCGGCCTCGCCGATAACAGGAAATGACTTGCGGATGAAAGTCGCCAGCCCGAATTCGGACGGAATGCGGCTGTCGCCGTCAAACAACTCGCCGCGGGCCGTTGGGAAGAAGAAAGCGTCGTGCGAGGGCAAGGCGGCCCTGACATCTTCAAAGAGGTTGGCCCGTTGCGGCAGTTCGACGCCATGGTCACGATAAACCAGCCACTCGGCACGAGACCCCGCGGTGCGCGTCACTTCCTGCAGGCACAGCACATCCGCTTCGACACCAGCCAGATAGGCCATCAACGGTTCGTGGAGCCGCCCGCCCCATGCATTCAGCGACACGATGCGCAATCTCGTTCTCCTTCCCATCAAGCCGTCGTCATCGGCCCTACAACCGATGCCAGAAGACTGCAACCCGGAGCTTTCGCAAAACGGGCTATCGCCGTGAAATTAACGTTTCCGTCCAAAATAACAACAGCTTAGGTAGAATTTTAACGTTTTGGCTAGCTTTGCCTTAAGAGGCAAAAGTTAACGCTGAGGGCATGTTCTTTAACCATTGCTATTTTTATGTCCTCTCAAATTAATCGTTACTCATCAAGTACTTCGACATTAAAAGGACGACGCGCCACGCGAACCCGCTGCCGCATCGCGGCAATGATGACCTATCTCGGCAGGCCCACTCCGGGACAGGTGGTCGATATTTCGACAAGCGGAATGGCGTTCGATCTCGGTGGTCCCTTTAACGGTATTCGCGGCAGCAAGGTAAAGATCGAGTGCCGTGAACTCGGCGTGCTGGAAGGAACGGTAAAGTGGCTCAAGCAGGGGCGCATCGGCATCGAATTCGATGCCTCCTCCGGCGCGGCGGCGCAGGTTAGCGCCTACTTCCGTTTCTTCCATAAGGACGCGCGTCCCAGCCTGAAGGGATAGACCGCCGCGACCCGCTTATCGCGAAACCGATGCAATTTTACCGATCGCCCTAAACGCCCTTCAACGCATCTCTGCTATTTCAGACCTATAATGACGCAACTATCGGGCTGGACCATGCAATCGATCTCAAGACCGCTTTCGGCAAATGACTTCAAGCTCAAGGCAAGACGTTCCCAGCGCAAACGTGCCCGGCTGATGGGCAGGGTGCGATATCTGGCGAAGGCAACGACCGGCCAGGTGGTCGACATTTCGGCAAGAGGCATCGCGCTCGACCTGCACTCGCCGATCAATGCCGCCGCCGGCAGCAAGGTCCGCGTCGAATGTGACGATCTTGGCCTGCTCGACGGCGTCGTGCGCTGGATCCAGAGCGGACGGATCGGCATCGAGTTCGACCCGAACTCCAACGCAGCTGCGCAGGTCGCAGCCTATTTCCGCTTTTTCCACAAGGAGATACGGCCGATTCTCAAACGTTGATAGCATCCTTGCGCGAAAGGGCCGCGATCACAATAAGGCTGTCATATTAGTAGTGCACACCCTCACAAATCGTCCTAATCTTCGGTTCCCCGAGCCAGTCTCGGATC
>JAGWJK010000595.1 GCA_028865845.1 Rhizobiaceae bacterium | reverse complement strand
CGCACCACCTCGCCGGCAGCGTCGAGCCGCACCACCATCGTTGCCTTGCGGCCGCAATGGCAGATCGTGCGCACCTCGCGCAATTCGTCGGCGATCGTCAGCAGTTCCTGCGAGCCCGGAAACAGTCTGCCGTGAAAATCCGTTCGCAGCCCATAGGTCATCACCGGCAACCCGAGGCGGTCGACGATATGGGCGAGCTGCCAGACCTGCTCCCGTGACAAGAACTGCGCCTCGTCGAGAAAAACGCAAGCGAGCGGTTCCTCGGCATGCATCTTGCCGACGATGTCATAGAGGTCATCAGTCGCGTCGAACGGCACGGCATCCATCTCCAGCCCAATGCGCGACGCGATCTTGCCGCGCCCGGCGCGATCGTCGATGGACGCGATGAAGGAGACCGTCTTCATGCCGCGCTCCTGATAGTTATAGGCGGCCTGGAGCAGCATCGTCGATTTGCCGGCGTTCATCGTCGAATAGTGGAAATAGAGTTTGGCCATGATCGTCTCCTTAAACGCTTCATGGTTGCTTCGCGCACCGAAGGAAAGACGCTGCGGCCGAAAACCACAGGAATTACGATCCGCAGCCGCCGCAATACGAACGCCCCCTCATAAAAATGGAGGAGTCGCAATCAGCCCCCGCAAACCGACGCAAATACACTGTGGTCGCTTGAAAATGTCAGATATTGGTGGTTGCTTGGGAACGTTAGACTGGGAGTCACAAAATGATAAAAATGACTTTGACGACAACGGCCTTGGCTTCGGCACTTTGTGTGCTGACGCTGGGCGCAACCACCGCCTCCGCCGCTGAACCGGCAAGCTGTGGCACAGTGCATTTCGCCGATGTTGGCTGGACCGACATCACCTCCACCACGGCGACGACCTCGATCATCCTCAAGGCGCTCGGCTACGACACCGACATCAAGGTGCTTTCGGTGCCGGTGACCTATCAGTCCATGAAAAACAAGGACATCGATGTCTTCCTCGGCAACTGGATGCCCTCCATGGCCGAGAACATCAAGCCCTTCGCCGACGACAAGTCGGTCGATACCGTGCGTGCCAACCTCGAAGGCGCCAAGTACACGCTGGCGACCAACGAAAAGGGCGCCGAGCTCGGCATCAAGGACTTCAAGGACATCGCCGCGCATAAGGACGATCTCGACGGCAAGATCTACGGTATCGAGCCGGGCAACGACGGCAACCGCCTGATCATCGACATGGTCGACAAGAACACCTTCAACCTGAAGGGCTTCGAAGTGGTCGAATCCTCCGAGCAGGGCATGCTTGCGCAGGTTTCGCGCGCCGACAAGAGCGGCAAGCCGATCATCTTCCTCGGCTGGGCCCCCCACCCGATGAACAACAGCTACAAGATGACCTATCTCTCCGGCGGCGACGATATCTTCGGGCCGAACTACGGCGGCGCGACGGTCTACACCAATACCCGCGCAGGCTACGTGCAGGAATGCCCGAACGTCGGCACGCTGATCAAGAACCTCTCGTTCACGCTCGACATGGAAAACACCATCATGGGCAAGATCCTGAACGACAGCGAAGAGCCGGAAACGGCAGCAACGGAATGGCTGAAGGCCAACCCCAAGGCGATCGAGCCCTGGCTGGCCGGCGTCACCACGAAGGACGGCGGCGACGGACTCGCGGCCGTCAAGTCGAAGCTCGGTCTTTGACCTGTTGGAAAGGGGCGGCCTGGCTGCCCCTTTTCCTTATTGGCCATTCTCCTTGCTGCGCCCGGTGCCTTCAGGCACGCTCGGGCGCGACAGGCCGTTGTCGTCTCGCGGCGCCTGATTTCGAAACCGCCATGGTTCGAAACCGCCGCCTTAATGGTGGGCAAGATACGTGAACTGGATAACCGACTACAAAATCCCCATAGGCGCCTGGGCGAAAGCCGTGGTGGACTGGCTGACCTCGAATTTCACATGGTTCTTCGACGGCGTCATCATGGTCGTCTCCCATGCGATCAATGGTTTGCTGTTTCTGCTGCAGGCACCCCACCCGCTGATCGTCGTCGCCGTCATTACCGGGATCGCCTATCTGCTGCGCCGAAACATATCCGTTCCCGTGCTGACCTGTCTTGGTTTCCTGCTCACCATCAACCAGGGCTATTGGAAAGAAACGACGGAAACGCTGGCGCTCGTGCTCGCCTCGACCTTCGTCAGCATGCTGATCGGCGTGCCCCTGGGAATTGCCGCTGCCCGCCGTGCCTGGCTCTACGCCATCATGCGGCCGATCCTCGATCTGATGCAGACCATCCCGACCTTCGTCTATCTCGTGCCGGCCATGATCCTGCTCGGCCTTGGCATGGTGCCGGGCCTGGTGGCGACCGTCGTCTTCGCCATTCCGGCGCCTGTCCGCATGACCCGTCTCGGCATCATCTCGACACCGCCGTCGCTGGTGGAGGCTGCCGAATCCTTCGGCGCGACGCCACGGCAGGTGCTGCGCAAGGTTGAAATCCCCTTTGCGATGCCGCAGATCATGGCAGGCCTGACGCAGGCGATCATGCTGTCGCTCTCGATGGTGTCGATCGCGGCGCTGGTCGGTGCCCCCGGTCTCGGCGTGCCGGTCCTGCGCGCTCTGAACAACGTCAACGTCGCCAAGAGCTTCGAGTCCGGCGCCGGTATCGTCATTCTCGCGATCGTGCTCGATCGCATGTTCCGGGCTCCCGGCGAAGGAGATCGCGCATGACGACGGCTGTCGGTTTCAAGAATGTCAGCATCATCTTCGGCGACCGCCCGGAAAATGCGCTGAAACTTGCCGAGGAAGGCAAGTCGCGTGACGAAATCAGCAAGGCGACTGGCCTTGTGCTTGGCGTCGCCAACGCTTCCCTCGACATCGAGGAAGGCGAGATCCTGGTGCTGATGGGCCTCTCGGGCTCCGGTAAATCCACGCTGCTGCGCGCCGTAAACGGCCTTGCGCCCGTCGTGCGTGGCGATGTCGTGGTCAACACCAAGACCGGCCCCATCAATCCCTACAGCTGCAATCCGAAGGCGCTGCGCGATCTGCGCATGCACACCGTGTCCATGGTGTTCCAGCAGTTCGCCCTGCTGCCCTGGCGCACCGTTGCCGACAATGTCGGCTTCGGCCTTGAGCTCGCCGGCGTGCCGGAGTCCGAGCGCAAGAAACGCGTCGACGAGCAGCTGAACCTCGTCAATCTGACGCAGTGGGCAAACCGCAGGGTGAACGAGCTTTCCGGCGGCATGCAGCAGCGTGTCGGCCTCGCCCGCGCCTTTGCGACCGGCGCTCCCATCCTGCTCATGGACGAGCCGTTCGCGGCGCTCGATCCGCTGATCCGCACCCGTCTCCAGGACGAACTGCTGGAATTCCAGCGCCGCCTGAAGCGGACGATTCTGTTCGTCAGCCACGACCTCGACGAGGCCTTCCGCATCGGCAACCGTATCGCCATCATGGAGAGCGGGCGCATCATCCAATGCGGCACGCCGCAGGAGATCGTCAAAAACCCCGCCGACCAATATGTCGCCGACTTCGTGCAGCATATGAACCCGATCAGCATGCTGACCGCACGCGACGTGATGCAGCAGGGCCTCGGCCACAATGCCGCCGGCAGCTCCGTGACGGCAACGGCAACCGCCAAGACGCCGCTCGTCGATATTCTGGACGCGCTGACCCGGCAGCCAGGCAGCATCGGCGTCGTTGACAATGGCGTGATTATCGGGACGATTTCCGCTCAAGATGTCGTGGCTGGCCTCACCAGCCACCGGCGGAAAGACTAGCCTGTCTCAGGGCAGCTCTCCCGCCTGACGGGAGAGCTGAACCATGAACGACAAACCCTCCGTGCTGCGCGAGACCGACGACGAGGCGCGCAAGCTTGCGCGCGTCCTCTTGCGATCGGCGCGATACGCCGCCCTCGCCGTCCTTGACCCCGATACCGGGTTTCCCTCCGTCAGCCGCGTGCTGACAGGCACGGATATCGATGGCGTGCCCGTCATTCTGGTCTCCGGACTTTCGGCTCATACGAAAGCGCTTTCCAACGATCCGCGCGCCTCCCTCCTCTTCGGCGAACCCGGCAAGGGCGACCCGCTTGCCTACCCGCGGCTCAGCGTTCAATGCATGGCCGAGCGCATCGACC
>JAGWJK010000594.1 GCA_028865845.1 Rhizobiaceae bacterium | reverse complement strand
ACGACTTCGCGGACACCGGTGTTAATATTAACTTCGATGGTCCGAGGCGACTGACACACGAATGCAAGCCCCGATCAATTTCGCGCGCTGTTTCCAATCTTGTCGAAAACGCCTCGCGGGTGGCAACGAAGATCGACATTGTTCTTGTCGCGGAGGCTGACGGAACGGCGGTTATTACTGTCGCGGATGACGGTCCCGGTCTGAGTGACGAGCTTAAGGATCAGGTTCTGGAACCCTTTTTTAAAGCCGACGAGTCCCGTCCCGTAACAAAGGGAAGCGGATTTGGACTCGGACTATCCATCGCCTATGCGATCATCACCAACGGCCATGGCGGCACTTTCGATCTCATCGATCGGAATCCGACGGGACTAGCGATCATCATAAAGCTGCCGATTATTTCCGCCGACGAGTTGCCCGCAACATCTCTGTAAAAGCATTTTCAGAGATCATCATCCGCTCCCCCGCCGTCGATCTCTGAGACTGACAGCCAACTATGACTCAATCTCGACTGACGACCATCGGTGAACGCCTTCGAGCCGAAGGGCACAATGTTGGAAGGCGTGCCAATGTCGCCTCGGTTAAAACCGGTAGGTAAATCCCAGGACCGGTCCGCTGAGCCGGGTGTCGAAAACATGGCCGCCATGGTCGTAGTCCACATCGAGCTGCTTGTAGCCAGCCGACGCGGAAAAATAGTCGTTGAAGCTATAGTTCAAGGTCGCGAGCACCGACCAGGTGAACTTCGATCCGGCCCCAAAACCGCCGATATCGCCTTGCGCTTGCAGGGAAAGCCGGTTGGTGATGGGCACAAAGGCGCGAGCGCCTACGAGCGGATCGACCCATCCGAAGTCCTCTCCATAGCTGCGTGACAGGCCGAGCGCGCTCACCTTGACGTCAGTCGATATATGCCAGAAGCGCGCGCCGGCGAGAGCGTCCAGCGTGAAGCCCCCATTGTCGATAACGCGGTAGCCGCCCTGCACGCTTGTCATGAATTCCTTGCTGTCCACGGTTCCCTTGATGATCGTGCCGGGCGGGATCGGAATGGGCAGCGGCGGCAAAGGACCGGAGGCGTGGCTCTCCGTCGTATCGACGTACATGAGATCGCCCGAGAATACGAAACGATCGTAGCGCCCCCAGACATTGGCGAAGCCGCCAAAATTGAAATCGTCCATCACGTCAGAAAACGACTTGTCGACACGGATCGTCGGCGCGCGGCGGAAAGGCGATATTTTTCCGTTGATCCCCGTCGCCCAAAGATAGGGCGTCACCTGGAGTGCACAGTCGGGACGAGCCGCGCTTGCAGGCGTCGTGTCCTTCTTCTCGACGGGCGTGAGGTCGGCCGCGGCCGCCGTGTTGAGACCACAGAACGCTGCGACGATCAGCAAAGCATATTTATTCATATCGGCTTTCTCATGCAGGAAGTACATTTTTGAAGATACGGCCGTCCTTCATGATCAGCTTGAGCGTTCGCTCCGGATCCGAAATCAGGGAGATATCCTGAAGAGGGTCACCGTCGATCACCAGAATATCGGCATAGGCACCAGCTTCGATACGACCGAGCTTCGCCGGATACGGATTGCGCGCGCCGCATTCACGGAGCAGATCCGCATTTCCACTGGTCAGAAAACGCAATACATCGGCATTGGCGTACCAGCGTGCGAACTTTGCGAGCTGGCGGCCCTGTGTCCATGTGCCTTTAGGGTTGAACAGAATATCGGTTCCAAACGCCATTTTTACCTGATACTTGCGGCCCAATTCGACTGCGCGGACAGTGCCTTCCGCGATCTGCTGCTGCTGTGCCCGCTGTTCGGCGGTGGGATAGACATTGGCATCCTCGTCGGCGAGGAAGGGTTGTATGCTCCACCATGCACCGGCATCGGCGATGCGCTTCACCGTCTCCTCGTCGGCAAGCTGGCCATGCTCGATCGATCTCACGCCGCTGGCAAGCGCCCTCTGGACGGCTGCGGACGTATAGGCGTGGATGCAGACATAGGTACCCCAGTCTGCAGCCGCAGACACGGCCGCTTTCATCTCAGCCTCGGAATACTGAATAGCGTCGATCGGATCGTACGGAGATGCCACGCCTCCACCACCCATGATCTTGATCTGGCTCGCGCCCAGCATCAGCTG
Organism: Rhizobiaceae bacterium; assembly: GCA_028865845.1. Taxonomy (GTDB): domain Bacteria; phylum Pseudomonadota; class Alphaproteobacteria; order Rhizobiales; family Rhizobiaceae; genus Rhizobium. The sequence continues at coordinate 1,971 of JAGWJK010000594.1, read as the reverse complement.
TTCGCGCACGCGACGCAAGACCTCAGCTTCCCCATCGGCAATCGCCGAAATGCCGGCGCGCTCAGCGGCACTGAGGTCGTTTTCCGATGCCCGTGGCAAATCGGTACGAAGTCGAAAATCGCCATGTCCCGAGGTCTGCGAGATCATCGCCCCGGAAGGATATATGCGTGGGCCGGCTATGCGCCCCTCATCGATAGCGCGTTTCAGTGCGAAGGATGGGCCGCCGACATCGCGTACGCTGGTGAAGCCTCGCAACACGGTGCGCTCCGCCTCTTGCGCTGCAACGAGATGCACATAAGGAATATCGGCGGTCATGGCCACCGTCTGCGAGATGCCGGCAAGGAGGGAATGCCAGTGCGCGTCGATCATGCCCGGCATGAGTGTTTTCCCGCCGCAATCGATCACATCGGCATCGGAAACCGATTCGCCGGCGGCCACCAATGCTTTGATTAAGCTGCCTTCGACCAGCACATCATGGCCTTGCAGAAGCTCGCTACTCGTTCCGTCGAAAATCTTAACGTTTCGCAGCAGGATCGGCTTGCCGGCAGCCTGAGCGAAAACAGGTGCCGCCAAACCGAGAGTGGAAACGGAGAGGCTTGCGGCGATGCCCTTCAGAACTCCACGCCGCGACATGCCGTTTTCGATGCGCGCGAGAAATTCCCGAACTTCCGGAGCGACGCAGGCGCAACTCTTATCGTGCACGAAATGACGATATTTCGAACCAAGGCGATTGAACACAAAACCCTCTCTTCTTTGCTCGGGTTGTACGTCGGGAATAATGAAGCTTTTAAGTCACTTGCGTCAATCGCCCGAACTGCTTTCCCAGGATGCATCCACGACACCTTCACTGGCGGCAAGCTTGGCAACGACCGACTCGATTTCGTGAACGACGATCGCCGTGCTGACGAGTGTGACCTCGATTTCCATGACATCGTCGCCGCGCTCGATCACTTCGATATCGCGTGCCGGATAATGTGCCGCATTCAGCAACGCGATCGCCTGGCGTCTTACGCGACTGAGGCTTTGCAGGTCTGTGGTCGCGCGTATGACGAAAGTCGCCTCGCCAATCTGTGCGTTGATCGGCGCGCGGTTGATCCTGTCTACCAGCGGATGGAGAAGCGTGTTGGCCGCCAGCACCGTAAGCGTTACCAGGATCGCCTCGGCCAATCGATCGGATCCGGCACATGCGCCAGCAGCCGCAGAGCACCACAGGGTCGCCGCGGTATTGAGGCCACGGATGTTTGCACCGTCTTTCATGATGACGCCGGCGCCGAGGAAGCCTATCCCGGAAACCACATAGGATATGACCCGGACCGTCTCGACATCTCCTCCAACCCGTTGGCCGAGGTCGACGAAAGCGGCCGCACCGATTGCGACGAGGGTATTGGTTCTGAGGCCCGCGCTACGTTGACGATATTGTCGTTCGGCACCAAGTACGGTGCCGCACAAGAAAGCGACCACCAAGCTAAGCGCGCTATCGAAGATTGCAGAGAGCTGGAATGTTTCGACGAAATTCATAGGGTTCAATCCGCTCGTTCAAAGGTGATCACGCACGCCGTTCGGATTTTGTTTATGCCGCTTTCGCTATGAAAATTTTACGGAATTGCCGCGATGACCAGAAATGCCGCGAAAATCACGAGATGAATGCCGCCCTGCAATATTGTCGTTCGTCCCATCGCCAACGTGATGGTCGCCATGAACAGTGACAGGACAAGCAACACGATATGCTCGGCCTCCAGCCCGAGAGTGAGGGGGTGCCCCAAGAAAACCGAGAGGATCGCGACGGTCGGGATCGTGAGGCAGATGCTGGCCATGGCGGAGCCCAACGCCAGGTTCAGGCTGGTCTGGATGCGATTGGAATTTGCGGCGCGCAATGCCGCCGTCGCCTCAGGAAGAAGCACGACCATGGCGATGGCGACGCCGACCAGTGCGGGCGGAAGCCCGGCCTCATGGATCGTATCCTCAAGAACC
>JAGWJK010000593.1 GCA_028865845.1 Rhizobiaceae bacterium | reverse complement strand
GAGATTCATGAACCTCTCCTATGACGGCAACCGGCGCCGGATCCTTCCTTGCCCCCGCGGCAATCTCGGAAAGACCTCTTGCGCCATTTCAAAAATGTCGCGGCGCTCCTTCCTCCCAACGGAACACGCGGCGCAGTAAATGCGCTTGTGGCCAAAGAGTTCCCTCTTTGGCCACAACGATCTGATCACAAAACGGTGTTGGGATCGGCTTATTGCCCGATCGCATAACCCTCTGAAGGATCAGCGATCTCCCTGTCGTTGATGGTGACAGAGTAGTCAGCGGCTTCGGGCGCTTTTGAGACGGAAATGCGGTATTTTCCGCTCGGCAGATCGAGGTCTGCCGCAAATCCGTCCCAGGTCGACGGCAAGGCCGGCTTGACGTAGAGGCGACCATTCTTCACCCGGATGCCGAGCAGGCCTTCGATCGCGACGCGGTAGAGCCAGCCGGCCGAACCGGTGTACCAGGTCCAGCCGCCGCGGCCGGTCAGCTGTCCCTCGCCGTAAATATCGGCGGCGATGACATAGGGCTCGACGCGATAGGTGTCGGCCGAACCGCGATCAAGCGCGTGGTTGATCGGATTGAGCATCTCGAAGCAACGCCATGCGTCGTCGCCACGGTTCATCTCGGCCAGCGCCATCACCACCCAGGTGGCGGCGTGGGTGTATTGGCCGCCGTTTTCACGGACGCCCGGCGGATAGGCCTTGATATAACCCGGATCTCGCGCCGACTTGGCAAACGGCGGCGTGAACAGGCGGATGATGCGATTATCCTCGTCGACGAGCTTTTCGAGAACCTCGTTCATCGCCTTTTCGCCGCGCTCGCGATCGCCTTCGCCGGAGAGAATGTTCCACGACTGCGCGATCGAATCGATCTGGCATTCGAAGTTCTCGTTCGAGCCGAGCGGACTGCCGTCGTCGAAGTAGCCGCGACGATAGTGGCCGCCATCCCAGCCCGCCGTTTCCAGCGCCTTGCGCAGTTCCGGCAGATGGTCGGACCAGCGCTTGACGCGGTCCCTGTCGCCCCGCGCTTCGGCGTAGGGCAGGAAGGCCGTCAGCGTGCCGGCAAGGAACCAGCCGAGCCAGACGCTTTCGCCGCGTCCCTGGATGCCGACGCGGTTCATGCCGTCGTTCCAGTCGCCGCCGAGGATCAGCGGCAGGCCGTTGCCGCCCTTGCGCTTGATCGCGAGATCGAGCGCCAAGGCCGCATGTTCGTAGACGCTGACCTTATCGGCCGACACGTTCGGCTGATAGAAGACGTCGTGGGTTCCAGGCATCAGCGCAGCGCCCTCGACGAAGGCGAGCTCCTCGTCCAGGATCGAGCGATCGCCCGTGACGGTGCAATATTGGTTGACGGCATAGGCGAGCCAGACGACGTCATCCGAAATATGCGTGCGCACGCCGGCGCCCGTACCCGGCAGCCACCAATGCTGCACGTCACCCTCGCGGAATTGCCGCTGCGCAGCGTTCAGGATCTGCTTGCGGGCAAGTTCCGGCGCATGCATCAGGAAGGCGAGTGTATCCTGCAGCTGGTCCCGGAAGCCGAAGGCGCCGGACGACTGGTAGAAGGCGGTGCGGGCCATGATGCGGCAGCCAAGGCTCTGATAAGGCAGCCAGGCGTTGATCATGTTGTTCATCGCCTTGTCCGGCGTCGAGATTTGCAGACGACCGGTGAAGCCATCCCAGAAACCGCGGCTCGTTGCCAGCACGGCATCGAAATCGGCTTTGCGGATATCGGCGACTAGGGCGCGCGCCTCTTCGAGCGAAGCGCTGTCGCCCATATAGAAGCAGATCACCTTCTCTTCGCCCGCACCGATCGTCACGTCATAGGCAAGTGCTGCGCAGGGATCGCCGACGAGATCGGTGGAATTGGAGAGTGCAGCGCCTGACATGACCGCTTCCGGCATCTGCACCGTGCCATAGCGGCCAATGAACTCGCGACGGCTTGCCGAGAAGCTCGAATGCACCTCGTTCGCCGCCAGGAAGGCCACGCGCTTGGAGTAATCGGTGCTGTACGGATTGTTGGCAAACAGCGCACCCGTTTCCTCGTCGAGCGACGAGAGAATGAACGGCTTGGTCTTGTGCGGATTGGTGCCGAGCACCCATTCCGCATAATTGTAAAGCCTCAGGTGACGTGCACCTGTGCCGGTGTTGCGGACGCGCAGTCTCAAAAGCTTGACCGGACGTTCGCGGTCCACAGTCTGCGTCATCTCCAGCGCGATGCCGTCCTGTTCGCTCGAGAAGATCGAGTAGCCAAGACCGTGACGGGCTTCATACCTAACCTTCGGATCACGCGACAGGCCGGCATAGGGGGTCATGACCACCTTGCTGTCGAGATCGGTGACGTAGAAGGCTTCGCCGAGGCGGTTGATGACCATGTCGTTGGTCCACGGCGTTAGCTGATAGTCGCGTGAATTGTGGCTCCAGGTGAAGCCACCGCCTTCGGCCGGCACGTGGAAGCCGAAGTTCTCGTTGGAAATGACGTTGACCCACGGATGCGGCGTCGACTGCGCGCCGGCAAGCCGGATCACATATTCGCGGCCGTTGTCAGCAAAGCCACCGTAGCCGTTCCAGAAGTCGAGATCATCCTGCGCGGCAGGCTCTGCGGTCGTAAAGATCGATTCCTTCGGCAGCAGCGGCACGACGCGGCGGTCGACAACGACGGGTTCGTCCGGCTGAACGGTGCCGAACAGCGTCGCCGCGCGGGCGATCTGGTCGACGAGCTTGCCGTTGCGGGCATGGAAAACCACGCGCGAAGCCGCAAGAATCTGCTGGTAGGTTTCGTTTTCGATCAGGTCCTTGCGGACAGCGAAGATATGCTGGCGCATGCCGTCGCCCTGGTTATGGCGGATATGATCCACCAGAACGTCGAGCTGCTGCTGCATGCGCGGCGCATCTTCGGCGGCGCGTTCGTTAAGTACCACCAGATCGGCGGAAATACCGCGTGACCGCATATATTCGGCAGCACTCAGCGCTTCCTTGGCGATTTCGAGGTCGATATCGTCATTGATGCGCAGCGTGAAGATCGGGAAATCGCCCGAGATCGTCACCGGCCACAGTGCCGACTGCGAGCGCAACCCGGCAAGAACCGTGGCGGCATCGGCGCGCAGATGCATGTCGGGATAGACGATGTAACGCGCAAGCTTCTGGAAGGCGGCCGCCTGCTGCGAGGTGACGCCGACATGGCGCATCTGCATCTGCGTGCGGGTCCAGGCCTGGGTGAGTTCCTGGGTAAACGAGTCCGGATTGCGATAGCGATCCACAGCCTTGTCGACTTCGTCGCGATTGGGTGCGGCGATCGTCCAGAAGATGACGCTCACCTTCTTGCCGGCCGGCACGCGAACGACACGGCGCAGCGACAGGCAGGCGTCCATGGTGAAGCCGTCGGTGCCGGAGAGCACGGCGCCGGGATCGAAAGCAGCAGCTTCGGCAAGCGTACGGCCGCGGCCGAGGAACTTGCGGCGATCCGTCTCGAACTCGGTCGGGCGATCGGTACCGGCATTGTCGACCACGAGATGCGCGATCGACATATCGGGCTCGTTGTAATCGCGCTTGTTGCGCTCGGCGCGGATGACGTCGCCGTGGCGGCCGGCCTCGGTGCGCACGAACATGCGTGCGAAGACAGGGTGACCCGAATCGACGTCGTCGCTGGCGATCGCCGGCTCGAGATAGGACGTCACTTCGATGAAGCGATCTTCCGCACCCATGTTGAGCAGCGTTACGCGGCGGCCTTCGGCGTCGTTTTCCGTGGCGACGATGCACTCGACTTCGCTGGTGAGATCGCCGACGGTCTTGGTGAATTCCACCTTTTCGTCGCTGAAGCTGACCTTGGCCTTTTCGCCCTCGATGCTACGCGGCTCTGAGGTCGTGGACCACCATTGGCCGGAGGTGGTATCGCGCAGGAAGATGAAGGTGCCCCAGCGATCTTCCGTCGGATCCGGACGCCAGCGCGAGACGGTCAGGCCGTTCCAGCGCGAATAGCCGGCGCCGGTCGCCGTCAGCATGACGGCGTAGTGACCATTGGAGAGGAAGGCGAGTTCGCGGTCCTGGATGGCAGGATCGGCGATCTTGCGGATTTCCGGACGCAGAAGGTCTTCCTGGA
>JAGWJK010000592.1 GCA_028865845.1 Rhizobiaceae bacterium | reverse complement strand
GACGTGCCTTCATAGCCGTGGTCTGAAAAGACCCGGATAGCGGCGTCCAACGCCTCAATGCGTTCGAATTCCTTGTGTCGTGCCATGAGTGATGGATAACAATTCTAGACTAAATAGTCCAGAAAAAAGTTCCCGCCGATTTCCCTTGGTTGACTATTCCACCGACCGTCGCGAAGGGTAGCCGGCCCACTATCGCTTGCGTGATAAGGGCCGTCGGCGCCTCGGCACTTGAAATTCCCCCGATTTTGTGGTCTTGAGGCCGCCAATCTTTTATTGCGCTGCCGATCCCGCTCCGCCGGGGCCTTTTCCGGGTCCGGTCAGCGCCTGTTATTATCCAAGGAAGCCCGATGGCCCGTTCTGCTCTTCTCAATGTCATGGTTCAGGCTGCCCTCAAGGCAGGCAAGTCGCTCAGCCGCGATTTCGGCGAAGTGCAGAACCTGCAGGTGTCGGTGAAGGGACCGGGCGATTTCGTCAGCCAGGCCGATTTCAAGGCGCAGAAGATCATCCATGACGAGCTGCTGAAGGCGCGTCCGACCTATGGTTTCCTCGGCGAAGAGGCCGAAGAGATCAAGGGCACCGACGGCGCGCATCGCTGGATCGTCGATCCGCTCGACGGCACCACCAACTTCCTGCACGGCATTCCGATGTTCTCCGTCTCGATCGCGCTTGAGCGCAACAGCGAGATCGTCGCCGGCGTCATCTTCAATCCGGCGACCGACGAACTCTACACCGCCGAGCGCGGCGGCGGCGCCTTCCTCAATGATCGTCGCCTCCGCGTCGCCTCGCGCCGCGTACTTTCGGATTGCGTCATCGGCTGTGGCGTTCCGCATCTCGGGCGCGGCAATCACGGCAAGTTCCTCGTCGAGCTGCGCCACGTGATGGGCGAAGTCGCCGGTATTCGCCGCATGGGTTCGGCCGCGCTCGATCTCGCCTATGTCGCGGCGGGCCGTTTCGACGGTTTCTGGGAAACGGCGCTGTCGCCTTGGGATATGGCGGCCGGCATCCTGCTGGTGCGCGAAGCCGGCGGTTTCGTCTCCGACCTCGACAGCGGCACCGACATGCTGTCCACCGGTTCGATCATCTGCGGCAACGAGCACATCCACAAGGCGCTCGTTGAGGTCGTCAAGCGGCCGGTTCCCACCAAGTAAAATAAGCGTTTTAGCATTTACTCTGTGGGCAAAGAGGCTGTTGCCAAAGGTCTGTTTTGTGCATCGCGTCTCTTCAATTCAGCACAATGTTGCTCTAGTCTCCGCCTCACGGAAATCCGGAGGCAGAAGTCGTGATGGAAAATGTGAAACTGGCGGATATGGGTTCGACCGATAATTCGGCCGGCAAATACGCCTACAAGCTCTCCAGCCCGATGGCATTCTTCTGGACGATGCTGCTGTTCCTGGTGATCGTCGGTTTCATCGTCGCTATCCTCTTCCGGCAGGCGCAGACCGCATTCCTGCACAATCCCGGCCTTAACGGCTTGATTCTCGGGGTTCTGGCGGTCGGCATCCTTCTCGTTTTCAACCACGTCCTGTCTCTTCGTCCGGAAGTTCGGTGGTTCAATCATTTCCGTGCCGTCGGCGATGCCGACAAGGTCGGACGTAATCCGCGGCTTCTGGCGCCGATGCGGGCGCTGATCGGCAATCGCCATTCCATGCAGCCGCTGTCGACGACGACGCTTCGTTCGATCCTCGATTCGATCGCAACCCGCCTCGACGAATCGCGCGATACGTCGCGCTATCTGATCGGCCTGCTGGTCTTCCTCGGCCTGCTCGGAACCTTCTGGGGCCTCATCGGCACTATCGGTTCGATCAACGACGTCATCCAGGGCCTCGACGCCAGCTCGGGCGAGGGCGCGGATGTCCTGAGTGCGCTGAAGCAGGGACTTTCCGGTCCGCTGGTCGGTATGGGCACGGCGTTTTCGTCGTCGCTGCTCGGTCTTTCCGGCTCGCTGATCCTCGGCTTTCTCGATCTGCAGGCCGGCCGCGCGCAGAACCGTTTCTACACCGAGCTGGAAAACTGGCTTTCCTCGGTCACCGACGTCGGCTCGGATATCACGCCCGTCATCGAAGGCACCAGCGGCGCTTCGTCCGAAGACGTACGCGCCCTTTCGGAATATCTGCGCAAGATCGCCGAAGAGGGCGGCGGAGGTCAACGTTCGGTCACCGCCATGGCCAATCTTGCCGAAGGCATCCAGGGCCTAGTGAAGAACATGCGCAACGAACAGCAGATGCTGCGCGACTGGATCGAGGCGCAGCAGGAAGAGGCGAAATCGATGCGCCGCACCCTCGACCGGCTCGCCGACCGCATCAGCCACACCGAGAAGACCGGGAGCAAATAAGCCATGGGTCTCGCCCGAAACCGCCGCCGCGAACGGACGGTCGACTACTGGCCGGGATTCGTCGACGCGCTCTCAACGCTGCTGATGGCGATCATGTTCCTGCTGACGGTGTTCGTCGTCGCGCAGTTCGTTCTCAGCCGGGAAATTTCGGGTCGCGACGAAGTGCTCAACCGCCTGAACAGCCAGATCAACGAATTGACGCAGGCTCTTGCCCTCGAGAAGAGCGGCAAGCAGGACCTGGAAGACTCCGTCGCCAATCTGCAGGCGTCGCTTTCGGTTGCCGAAGGTGACCGCTCGCGGCTGCAGGCTTTGCTCGATGCCGGTTCCGGCAGCAATCAGGCCGCCCAACAGCAGGTCGGTACGCTGACGCAGCAACTGAGCGACCAGAAGCAGGCGAGTGCTCGGGCGCTCAGCCAGGTCGACCTCCTCAATCAGCAGATCGCGGCGCTGCGCAGTCAGATCGCGGCGGTCGAGCAGGCATTGCAGGCTTCGGAAGACAAGGATCAGTCGTCGCAGGTGAAGATCGCCGATCTCGGCCGCCGCCTCAACGTCGCGCTGGCGCAGAAAGTACAGGAACTCAATCGTTATCGTTCCGACTTCTTCGGCCGTCTGCGCGACATTCTGTCCGACCGCGACAATATCCGCGTCGTCGGCGACCGCTTCGTCTTCCAGTCAGAGGTGTTGTTCCCATCCGGTGGCGCCGACCTCAATCCGGAAGGTCAGGCCGAGATGGCCAAGCTTGCGGCCGCATTGATCGATCTTGCCAAGGAAATCCCGCCGGAGATCAACTGGGTGCTGCGTGTCGACGGGCATACCGACAATGTGCCGCTGTCCGGCACGGGCCGTTATCCGGACAACTGGGCTCTCTCGTCGGCGCGCGCCATCGCGGTCGTCAAGTTCCTGATTGCGCAGGGCGTTCCAGCCGACCGCCTGGTCGCCGCCGGCTTCGGCGAGTTTCAGCCGATCGCGCCCGGCGATACGCCGGAAGCGCGCGCCACCAATCGCCGCATCGAGCTGAAGCTGACCGAGAAGTGATGTGGTTTCAGGCGTCGGGTATTGGCCCGGTGCCTTCCTTGCGATTGCTCAGGAAATCTCTGACTGCCGGGCTGTCGCTGAGCCCGATCGCTGTCGTATAGGCTTCGCGGGCGGCATCGCCGTCACCGATCTCGGCCAGCAGGTGCGCGCGCACTGCCCAGAAAGGCTGGTAGGAAAAGCGATCGCGATGGCTTATTCGCGCCAGGTACAGCAATCCGGTCTCCGCGCCTTGTGCCTTGCCGATGGCTGCCGCCTGGCTCACATGCGCACCCAGGGTCGGTCTCATGGTGACGAGGGCGTTGTATAACGTAACGAGTGCACCCCAGTTCGTCGCGCCCGTCAGCCGTCTCTCCGCATGGACCGCCTGGATTGCCGCCTGGCACTGGAAGGGGCCGAAGCGATCAAGCGTGCCTGCCTGGCGAAGCCGTTTGTCGGCTTCGGCGATCATGATCGCATTCCAAAGCGCCGTGTCCTGCTCGTCGAGCGGCACATAGGCCCCGGCCGCGGTTCTGCGAGCGGCACGGCGGGCCTCGCAATAGAGCATGAGCGACAGGAGGCCGATTGCTTCCGGCTCGTCGGACAGCGTGGCGAGCAGCGCGCGGCAAAGCCAGATCGCCTCCTCGGCAAGGGCACCGCGCTTGGTGTCCTCGCCGTCGAGCCCGTCCCAGCCCAGGCCATAGGCGGCGTAGATTGCCGATAGCACGGCGGCAAGCCGTCCAGGCAGCGCCGATCG
>JAGWJK010000591.1 GCA_028865845.1 Rhizobiaceae bacterium | reverse complement strand
GTCGATCGACAGCGGCACATCGACGAGACCCTGGACGATTTCCAGCGTCTGCACCAGCAGGCCCGGTTCGGTCTCGTTCGGGTTGACCGAGGTGACGCCGGCGTTGACGTCGAGCATGGTGGCGCCCGCAGCCACCTGTTCGAGCGCGTCCTTGATGACGGTGTCGAAGTTGCCCTCGATCATCTCTGCGGCCAGCTTCTTGCGCCCCGTCGGGTTGATGCGTTCGCCGATCACGCAAAAGGGTTGGTCGAAACCGATGATGATTTCGCGTGTGGCTGAAGCAACGATGGTGCGCGTCATGTCTGATCCTCTGGTCAGTTGGCCCGATGAAAGTGATCTATCGTGCCGTGATGGGGGTTACAAGCGGGCTCCTCCGCCCGCCGATCTCAATTTCGGGGCCGTGGCTCAGTGCGTCTGATGCGGAATATGATGCGCGGCGATTTCAGCCATGGCCTGCTGGTTTTCTTCCTTGCCTTCACTGATCTGATGGAGACGTTCGGCGACCAGCGCGTCGGTGCGGCTCGCTTCGTGCTTCCAGGGCTTGCGGCCCTTCAGCACGCCTGATTCGTGCACCATCTCGGCGACATATTCCTCCTGGCGATAGGCCATGACATGAATGCCGGACACGCCCTCGATCTCTTTCACCTCATTGATGATGTCGATGCAGAGCTGCTTGCCTTCCTTCTTCTGGTCCTTGGCACCTTCGATGCGCTTGATGATTTCGTCGGGAATATGCACGCCGGGAACGTTGGAGCGCATCCAACGCGCCGTCTTTGCCGATGCCAGCGGTCCGACGCCGACGAGGATGAAGCACTTTTCGTGAAAGCCGAGATCACGGACCTTCTTCATGTATTCACGGAACATCGGCACGTCGTAGCAGTACTGGCTCTGGACGAACTGAGCGCCCGCTTCGATCTTCTTGCCGAGGCGATAGGGACGGAAATCATAGGGCGGCGCGAAGGGATTGATGGCGGCGCCGAGGAAAACCTTTGGCGGCGACGTCAGCTTGCGGCCGGAGAGGAATTTCGAATTGTCGCGCATGATGCGCACGGTTTCGAGCAGCGACATGCAGTCGAGATCGAACACAGGCTTGGCGCCCGGCTGATCGCCGGCCTGCACGCCGTCCCCGGTCAGGCACATGATGTTGCACACGCCCATGGCGGCAGCGCCAAGCACATCGCCCTGAATGGCAATGCGGTTCTTGTCGCGGCAGGCGATCTGCATGATCGGCGCATAGCCCATGCGCGTCAGCAGCGCGCAGATGCCGACGGACGACATATGGCAATTGGCGCCGGAAGCATCGACGGCATTGATGCCGTCCACCCAGCCGGAGAAAATCGAGGCGCGCTCGTAGACGTCTTCCGGATCGGCGCTGTCAGGCGGGTTCAATTCGGCGGTGACGGCGAATTCGCCGCGCCGGAGCACGCGTTCAAGCCGCCCGAGCGAATAATGGCCCGGCAGCGGATCGAGCGGCAGGTGCACGCCGAGGGGATTTTCATCGATATTCGGCATGGATCACGCTTCCTTGCTTGCTGCTTCGCGGGCAGCGGCGGCTTCCGCCGTCACGCGCAGCCAGGAGGAGGTTTCCCGCAGCGACTGGTTCACCGGTTTCTGCACCTTCAGGATGGCATCGCCCTTTGCCATGTTGCGCGAGCCGTTCCAGGCCTGGACCCAGACGCAGGGCATATCGGGTTCGACCTCGCAGTTGCCATTGGCCCGTACGCCGCCGCAGGGGCCATTGCGCAACTGCTTCGGACAGTTCATCGGGCACGACATGCCGGTCGACGACAGCGCGCACTGGCCGCACATGCGGCAGTCGAAAAGAAAGCCTTTGACGTTGCGCTCGATGAAGGTGATCGGACGCTCGACGCGCTGATAGCCGATCTTCTTCCAGAGCGGGTGCAGCAGGAGAAAGGCGTCGGCGAAACGGCCGTAGAACCATTCGAGCAGACGCGAATTGCGCACTGCCCATAGGCGCACCGTATATTTGTGGCGCGCGCGGCGGTTCGGCGAGACGCCGGCGGGGGTGAAGGCGCCGCTTGCCGCCTTGGCGCCGGCGGCGGCATTGCCGGGCTTTTGCACGACGTCAGCCATTGTCGCGGCCCCCGGCTTTCACGAGCGCAACGAGGCGTTCGCGGTCATAGGCTGCCTCAAGTTCCGCTGCCGCCTTGTCCGCTTCGGCGTCGAGATCGTCGGAAACGGGCTCAGGGTCGGCCTTGCGCCATTCCGCCAGATAGTCGTCGGTCTCGGCAGCGCCGGTGCGCATGGCGCACATATCGATCGCTTCGGTGAAACGCAGTGACAGCTCGCGTTTTGCGGTCTGCCGTCCCTTCTTGATGATGACCTGAGCGGGGATGTCCCGCCAATAGACGACAATGCGATCCGCCATGCAAAAATTCTCCTCTTTGATCAAGAATGCACGTCAAGCTCATAAGGGACTGCGCTCGCCACGCCGCCGCTTGGGCCAAAAAACGACGCCGCACGAAAACCATCCGCGCGTTCGGCACGAAAGCGTTGCCCATCCAGGGCGGGCATGGATTTTTCGTCGCGATTCAACGTCTTTCACGGCCGCCAGCATGGCGGTCGGCGGCAATGGCTGCAAGCGCGACAGCGGTAATATCTGCGGAGAAATGTCGTAATCAGACGGCCAGCAATTCGCGGGCGAGATCGCCATAGCCGGTAAAGCGATATTCGTATTCCAGCCCGAGATAATCGGCAGCGGCTTTCGCCTTTTCCTGCAGCGCAGGATCCTCTTCCTGCGACAGGTAGACGACCTTTCGGTAGTTGCCGAAATAGATCTCCTTCAGTTCCGGATGACGGTCGAGGCCAAGCGGAACGACGACGAAGGAATCGAACTGGCGCGCCAGGAAATCGGTCAGGAAAAACGAGGTGACGTCATCCTCGTTGGCGGCAAAGGCGTCGTTGCCGGAAAAGAAGGAATAACAGTGCGGGCCGGAGAGGCGCTCGATACCCTCCCGCTCGCAGATTTTGTCGATCAGACCGCCGGTGCCGCAATCCGCATAGCCGATGAAGATTTTTTCGAACCCGCGCGATCGAGCGTCGACAATCGCCTCCTCCAGTCCCGGCGCGATCTTCTGGGGGTAGGCATGATAGATCGCGGGAAGACAGTGAAGGTCGATGTGATCGAGGACGTTGAGCCGGGTAATCGCCAATATCTCGCGCGCGATTGCCCCGCACGCGATCACATGAACTTTTTGCGGTTCCGTGCGTTCATCGGGCAGCGGCATCGTCCGCCCATTTTTCGGATCAATATCCATTTCGGAGGACTCCTGATCATGACCGCACCGACACTCAGCAAGATCGCCACTGCTTGCGCCGTCCTTATGGTACTTGCCTCATGCGCAAACACCATTCGCGGCGTGGGCAAGGATACGGCAAATGCCGTCAATGCCACACAGGCCGCCGGTCACTCGGTGAAGAAAGCCGCTCAGTAACCGATATGGGTGGTCGGTTGGCCGGCTGCAATCCTGTCGATCGCTGCCGGCTCCAATCTGATGATGCTCAGGCGCCAGCCGCGAGGCTGTTGTGCTTCCGCTTCATGAAGTCCTTGGCCGTTTCGACCGCAACCGCGGCATCGCGGCAATAGGCATCGGCACCAACAGCCTTGCCGAATTCCTCGTTGAGCGGCGCGCCGCCAACGAGCACCACGTAATCGTCGCGCATGCCCCTTTCCTTGAGCGTGTCGATCACGACCTTCATGTAGGGCATGGTCGTCGTCAGAAGCGCCGACATGCCGAGAATGTCCGGCTGCTCGCGTTCGATCGCGTCGAGGTAGTTTTCGACCGGATTGTTGATGCCGAGGTCGATGACGTCGAAGCCGGCGCCTTCCATCATCATGCCGACAAGGTTCTTGCCGATGTCGTGAATGTCGCCCTTGACGGTGCCGATCACCATTTTGCCAAGCTTCGGTGCGCCTGTCTGTGCCAGCAGCGGCCGCAGGATACCCATGCCGGCCTTCATCGCGTTAGCGGACAAAAGCACTTCCGGAACGAAGAGAATGCCGTCGCGGAAGTCGATGCCGACGATGCGCATGCCTTCGACAAGGGCTTCGGTCAGGACGTCGTAAGGGGTCCAGCCGCGTTCA
>JAGWJK010000590.1 GCA_028865845.1 Rhizobiaceae bacterium | reverse complement strand
GAAGGTGCCGGGCATGATGGCGAAGTCGCTGGACGACCGCGCCGATCAGATCCGCAACGAGCTCGCCGAGGCAAAGCGCCTGCGTGAAGAGGCTCAGCATCTGCTGGCCGAATACACCCGCAAGCGCAAGGAAGCCGAAGCGGAAGCCGCGAATATCGTGGCCGCTGCCGAGCGCGAAGCACAGATGCTGACGGCGGAAGCCCGGAAGAAGACGGAGGAATTCGTCGCCAACCGTACGGCTGTTTCCGAGCAAAAGATCAAGCAGGCGGAAGCCGATGCGATGAAGGCGGTTCGTTCCGCTGCCGTCGACCTCGCGATTGCCGCTGCCGAATCCGTGCTGGCCAAGAAGGCCGATGGCAATGTCCAGTCGCAACTCTTCAGCAGCGCCGTTGGCGAAGTGAAGATCCGGCTGAACTAAGCTCTCGTGCAGTTGTGATTGAAAAGCCCCGCTCGTCGGGGCTTTTTGTTTTTCGGCAATGCGTCATGTTGATTGGCATCCACATCCGCCGTCGCGTTGATCTTTTTGCAATCGACGTCGGCGTCCTTTGATCTTTACAGTTGAGTAGAGGCGGCGTGGTATTTTAAAGCCTGCGGTGGTGACCGGCGGGCAATCGAAAGCACCGGCCGCGCCGTGCTCAGAAGAATCGGGGCGCATATCGAACACCCGACATCCACCGCTAACCATTTGATCGTAATCGCTATGATGTCAGGGCATCAAGGTAGGACAACGCGTGATGAGAACCATCGAACGGTTTACGGCAGTTGCATTGGCATGCATTTTTTCGGCAATAGGCAGTGCTGCAGACGAACTGCCGTCACACTGGCCGAAGACGACGACCGGTGATTCAACAACCAAATGGAATCTATCGGAAGCGATAAAGCCGCTGGGTAAAGGTCGTGTTTGGCATACGGTTCCCATATCCCCCGGTAAAGATCACATTTGGCCTACGGTTCCGGTGCACCCCGCTAAAGAACACATTTGGGATATGGTTCCGATGTCGCCGGGTTGGCGTGCGGTCCCCATGTCCACCGATCCATTTCTCATCCCCGAACCTTAACGGCGCTGGTGAGCTATAATCCCCAACACGGCGGAGTCAGCTCCACGCCGGGACTTTGATGCCTAAAGTCTGTCCCGCGAGGAAAGTCACGATCGCATCTATCGGCGTGATATCGGCTATATCATCGAGAACAGCGATCGCATTACCGCTGGCCTTATGCGGGCTTCGCAAGCAAGGTAGCGCTTCTCAGACGCCATCCTTCCGCAGCGGGCGGAAACTCATGCGATGCAGCGAGCAGGGGCCGTGCTTCTCGATGCCGGCGCGGTGCTGGGCAGTGCCGTATCCGGCATGTGCGGCAAAGCCATAGGCGGGGAAGACATCGCCTGCACGGGCCATCATCCGGTCGCGTGTGACCTTGGCGACGATCGACGCCGCGGCAATCGAAAAGGAGCGGGCATCGCCCTTGACCACGGCCTTGCCGGGGCAGGCGAGACCGGCAGGAACATCGAGGCCATCGGTCAGAACAAAGCTTGCCGGTATGGCGAGGCCGCACACAGCGCGACGCATGGCGTCGAGGCTCGCCTTGCGGATATCGGTGATGTCGATGCGTGAGGCGCTCGATGAGGCGATGGAGACAGTCGCCGTTGCCAGGATCTCGACAAACAACGCTTCGCGCCTGGCGGCGGAGAGCTGCTTGGAATCGTTCAGTCCCTCGGGGATGCGCTCATGGTCCAGAATGACGGCTGCTGCTACCACAGGCCCCGCCAGCGGCCCGCGTCCGGCCTCATCGGCGCCTGCCACCGGCCAATGTCCGGCACGGCGTGCAATCAGCTCCAGTTCGAAGGTCGGGACGATCGGACCCTCGTCGAAAAGCATGGGAGAATCGGATGGTGTGCGGCGTAACATGCGGCGAAGCTCGCACACCACCCGATCTCCTGCAAGTCCCCGGTATCAAGGCGGCGGTGAACCGGGGGCTCTTCCGGCGGGCAGGGATACCCGCGGGGAAAGATCAGAGCAACGACAGCTGCACGCCGCTGCCGTCGGGCGGCACGAAGAGATCGTCGCGCAAGGCTATATTCCGGCGAACAAGCTCCAGCCGCTTCGTTGCCATTTCGAAACGGCGGCCGATCTGCCACGCGTAGGGGCCGGCGCCCTTCATGCGCTTGCCGAACTCCGCGTCGTAATCCTTGCCGCCGCGCATGGAGCGGATTAGCGACATGACATGGCGGTAGCGGTCCGGATAATGCTGCAGCAGCCAGTCGCGGAAGAGTGGCGCGACTTCCAGCGGCAGCCTAAGGAGAACATAGCTCGCCTCCTGCGCGCCGGCGGCCTTGCCGGCATCGAGAATGCGCTCGAGCTCATGGTCATTGAGGGCAGGGATGATCGGCGCCACCATGATCGCGGTCTGTATGCCTGCTTCGCTGAGCGCGCGGATCGCCTCCAGCCGCAGCGTCGGCGTCGCAGCCCGCGGCTCCATTGTCCGCGCCAGCTTGCGGTCCAGCGTCGTGACGGAGATGCCGACGCGGGCAAGATTTCTGGACGCCATGTCCTGGAGGATGTCGATGTCGCGCATGACCAGCGCCGACTTGGTGACGATCGCCACCGGATGGTTGGCCTTGTTCAGTACTTCGAGAATCTGGCGCATGATCCGCCATTCCTTCTCGATCGGCTGATAGGGATCAGTGTTGGTGCCGATGGCGATAACCCGCGGCTTGTAGCCCGGCTTTGCCAGCTCGCGCTCCAGCAGCTTTGCCGCATCCGGCTTGGCAAACAGCTTCGATTCGAAATCCAACCCCGCCGACAGCCCCATATAGGCGTGTGTCGGCCGAGCGAAGCAATAGATGCAGCCGTGCTCGCAGCCGCGATAGGGATTGATCGAGCGATCGAACGGAATATCAGGAGATTCGTTGCGGGTAATTGCCGTGCGCGGCTTTTCGACCTGCACTTCGGTCCTGAACGGTGGCAGCTCTTCCAGCGTTTGCCACCCGTCATCGAAGGTTTCGCGCTGCTGGGGTTCGAAACGGCCGCTCGGGTTCAATCCGGCTCCACGCCCGCGACGGCGGTCGACCTCGATCCGAAGGCCGCTTTCCGTGATCATCGCATTGGCAATATCTGCCGTGTTGGCGGGCGCGAATGCGGCCTGCCCTGCAAGGGATTGCTCGTTCATCGGTAACTCCGGGGCGGGCCATGCGCTGCATGCCGCGTCTAAGGTGATTAAATTCCTATCCGATAAATGAGAACAATGCAAGAACAAAATCGCAAGACGGCCGGCGGTTCCGCAAATGTCCACACCGCGCCAGGGCACCATTTCGCGGGCAGAAAGCGGTGGCGCACTCTTTCCTTAACCGAGTACCGGTTTAAGGTCTTAGGTGCTGGCAATAAATTATGCGGCGCTCTATAAATGGGCAATGTTGACGGTGATCATCGAATGCCAGGATCAGGAACCTGAGCTGGCGCAGACATTGGCGGTACTGGTAGCGGGCGCAATCGAAGGACTTGTGTGCGATGTCGTCGTGCTCGATCATGGCTCGCGCGACGGCACCTCGCGTGTTGCAGATGCCGCCGGATGCCGCTTTTATTCGCAGTGGGATATCAAGGACATATTGCGATCGGCGCGTGGCGAATGGCTGCTGATGGTCGAGCCTGGGGCCCGGCCGCAGCCAGGCTGGATCGACGAGATTGCCGAATATGTTTCACTGAACAAGGTACCCGCTCGCTTCACCGCATCGCGCGGATATCGACGGCCATTCCTGCAGCGCATCGGCCGCAGTCTGCCGCCGCTCGAATTGGGGCTGTTGCTCTCCAAGCGCCAGGCGATCGCTGTCGCAAAGACCGGTATGCGGCTTTCCGAGTTCGCCAAGGGCCAGAAGAGCCGCAAGCTTTCCAGCGAGCTCATTCCCTCCTGGGTAGCGCGCGCCGCGCGCTAGCATTCCGTTACGTGAGGCGGAAATACCGATTTGAGGAATAAATTCCTTAGTTCGATGGATTTTGCTGGATGCGTTACATGCCGGTTTATTTTTGCCCGGCGCCGCGTTTCAGATGTTCGTCTAGCCGCGGCATGATCTCCACGAAATTGCAGGGCATGTGGCGATAGTCGAGCTGCGCTTTC
>JAGWJK010000589.1 GCA_028865845.1 Rhizobiaceae bacterium | reverse complement strand
CCTCGCGGATCGTCTGCATAAGGATCGATAGCGGCAAGGTCGCGATCGCATCGGTGCGCATGGTCAGGCCGACCGGACCCTTGGTCTCGCTGGTGTCGATCGGCAGCATGCTCAACAGGCCGTCGTCGATATCGGTCGCGACGACGCCGGCTGAAATGATCCAGATCGCGTCACTGGAGCGCACGAAGGCGCGGCCGAAGGAATCGGACACTGTCTCGATCTGGTTCGGGAGGCTGGCGACGCCATTGGCGATCAGGAAGCTCTCGACGAAGGGGCGGATGATCGAACCGCGCGTCGGCATGAGAATGGTATATTTGCCGAGATCGGAAAACAGCGACTCTTTCGCCGCCAAAAGCGGGTGTCCTGCCCGTACCGCGAAGACAACCTGTTCGGAATAAAGGTGCTCGAAAGAAAAACCGGTCATCTGATCGGCGCTGGTAAGGCGGCCGACGACGAGATCGAGATCGCCGACGCGCAATTGCTCCAGAAGCACGGCATTTTCGCCGGTGACGATTTTGATGCGGCTCCAGGTTTCCTCCTTCAGGAATAGCTCCATCGCCCGCGGCATGATCCTTGTCGACACCGTCGGCAAGGCCCCGATACGGATCGGCGGCGCTTCGCCGAAGCGCTCCTGGGAGACGGAATCGACGCCCTGGCGCAGGGCGGTCAGTGCCGCGCCGGCGTGTCGCAGGAAAACTTCCCCGTAGCGGGTGATCTTGATGCCGCGGCCGTCCCGCTCGAAAACTTCGACGCCCAGCGCCTCCTCCAGTTCCCGGATCGTTTTGGTGACCGCCGGCTGGCTGACATGCAGGAGTTCGGCGGCCTTGACGACGCTTTTCTGTCGGGCAACCTCGACAAAGGTCTGGAGATGGCGGAACTTGACGCGACTGTCGATCATGGTTTCTCATAACCTAAGGGTTATCGGAAACCCACGAAATATCATTTTACCTAACCAGATTAAACCGCCAATCTCGGCGTCGAGGAGATTTCAAGTGCAGTTCGCTCGCATCAACGACGTTACGATCCACTATCAGATCATCGGCGCTACCGGTGACAAGCCGGTCCTTGTCTTTGCCAATTCGCTCGGCACCGACTTTCGCATCTGGCGCGATGTCATCGTTCGTCTGGCGGGCGATTTTGCCATCGTTCTCTACGACAAGCGCGGCCACGGTCTGTCGGATATCGGCCAGGTTCCCTATTCGATCGAGGACCATGCCACCGATCTGGCAGGGCTGCTCGATCTGCTTGCGGTGAAGAGCGCCATCATCTGCGGCCTGTCCGTCGGCGGCATGATCGCGCAGTCGCTGTATCAGCGGCGGCCGGATCTGGTGCGGGCGCTGATCCTCTGCGACACCGCCCATAAGATCGGCACCCCCGAAAGCTGGGAGAGCCGGATTGCCCAGGTCGAGGTGGCCGGCATCGACTCCATCGCCGATGCCGTTCTCGAGCGCTGGTTCACGCCAGCCTTTCGCCGACCCGAGAACACCGCCTTTGGCGGCTATCGCAACATGCTGGTCCGCCAGGCGGTGGAAGGTTACGCCGCCACCTGCGCCGCGCTGCGCGACGCGGATTTCACCGAGGCTGCCCGGAAGATCGCAGTGCCGACCATCTGTGTCGTCGGCGATCAGGACGGTTCGACGCCGCCGGATCTGGTGCTGTCGACCGCCAAGCTCATTCCGAATGCGCGCTATGAAGTGATCAAGGACGCAGGCCATATTCCCTGCGTCGAACAGCCCGAGGCGCTGACATCAGTCATCCGCGCGTTCATCGACTTTGCTTTGCAGGGAGAAAAAGCCCATGAGTGACCCCGCAACTTCCTCCGAGCGCTACGCGCAGGGCATAGCAACCCGCCGTGCCGTTCTCGGTGACAGCCATGTCGACCGCAGTCAGTCGGGGACGACCGATTTCGACCGGCCTTTCCAGGAACTGATCACGGAAGCCGCCTGGGGCCATGTGTGGTCGCGGCCGACGCTCACTAAGCGCGAGCGTTCGATCGTCACGATCGCATTGCTTGCGGCGCTCGGGCAGGACGAAGAAGTCGCCATGCACGTCCGCGCCACCGCCAATACCGGGGCGACACGGGGCGACATCTGCGAGGCGTTGCTGCATGTGGCGATCTATGCCGGCGTGCCGGCGGCCAATCACGCGATCAAGATCGCCAAGCAGGTTTTCGAACAGATGGACGCCGAAAAGGCGGCCTGAAACAGGACAAGATATCGAGGCACGATATGTCTGACAGAACCAACAGCAAGCCGGAGACCGGTGCATTCTTTGCCCGCGACCGCGCCTGGCATGCGCCGGCCCTGACCCCCGGCTACAAGACCTCCGTGCTGCGTTCGCCGCAGCGGGCACTGCTTTCGCTGGATGGCACGATTTCCGAAATCACCGGACCGGTTTTCGGACATTCCATCCTTGGCGAACTCGATAACGACCTCATTCATAATTTTGCCAGGCCGGGAGAAAGCGCGATCGGTGAGCGCATCGTCGTGCATGGCCGGGTGCTCGATGAACGCGGCAGGCCGGTTCCGGGCGCGCTCGTGGAATTCTGGCAGGCCAATGCCGGCGGTCGCTACCGCCATAAAAAGGAAACCTACCTCGCCGCCATCGACCCGAATTTCGGCGGCTGCGGTCGCGCCATCACCGACGAGAACGGCCACTATGCTTTCCGTACGATTCGTCCCGGTGCCTATCCCTGGCCCAACGGCGTCAATGATTGGCGCCCTGCCCACATCCATTTCTCAATCTTCGGCCATGGTTTTGCGCAACGGCTGATCACGCAGATGTATTTCGAAGGCGATCCGATGATCTGGAAGTGTCCAATCGTCGGGACCATTCCGGATAAGCGGGCAATCGAACAACTGATTGCGCCGCTCGACTGGGGCAACACAATCCCGATGGACGCACGCGCCTATAAGTTCGACATCGTGCTGCGCGGTCGCCGCTCGACCCTGTTTGAAAACCGGCTGGAGGGAAACTGATGGTCCAGGAACTCTGCTATCTCAAGGAAACGCCGTCGCAGACGGCTGGCCCCTATGTCCATATCGGCCTGACACCGAACTACAGCGAAATCGGCGGCGTCTACGATGCCGATCTCGGGATATCGATGATCAACGATAAGACGCTTGGTGAGCGCATCACGGTCAAAGGCCGCATTTTCGACGGCGCGGATGCGCTGGTGAAGGATGCGGTGGTGGAAATCTGGCAGGCCGACTATGCCGGATTGTATAACAGCCCCTCCGAGATGCGTGGCACGGCCGATCCGAATTTCACCGGCTGGGGGCGTTGCCCGACCAGCGCCGAAGACGGGTTTTTCAGCTTCGAGACGGTCAAGCCCGGCCGCGTTCCGTTCAAGGACGGCCGCAAGATGGCGCCGCACATCACGGTTTGGATCGTCGCGCGCGGCATCAATATCGGCCTGCACACGCGCATGTATTTTCCCGAAGAAACTGAGGCCAATGCCGCTGATCCGCTGCTCGCCCGCATCGAACACCGCCAGCGGGTCGCGACCTTGATCGCCAGCCGGGAAGGCTCGGTCTATACGTTCGACGTGCATTTGCAGGGCGACAAGGAAACGGTTTTCCTCGATATATAGCCCATGAGCATTTCCGTCTTCGATCATCCGTTTCTCTCTGGCCTTCTCGGCGACGAGGAGGTTTCCGGATATTTCTCGGCGCAGGCGGATATCCGCGCCATGCTTGCCTTCGAGGCGGCTCTCGCGAAAGCCGAAGCGCGGCACGGGATCGTACCGCAGGAGATCGCCGAGCAGATCGCCTCGGTCTGCGCAAGTTTCCAGCCGGATATGGCGAGCCTGAGATCGTCGGCGGCCACGGATGGCGTGGTCATCCCGGACCTCGTGAGGCAGCTTCGCAAGGCCGTTGGCGATGAGGCGGGCCGGCATGTGCACTTCGGCGCAACGAGCCAGGATGTCGTCGACACCAGCCTGATGATCCGGCTGAAAGCAGTCGTCTTCCTCCTCGCCGGCAGGCTGTTTTCGCTGACAACGGCGTTCGGCCAGCTTGACCGGCAATTCGGGCGCAACCGCCTGATGGGCCATACGCGCATGCAGGCGGCAATTCCCATCACCGTGTCCGACAGGCTTCGGAGCTGGAG
>JAGWJK010000588.1 GCA_028865845.1 Rhizobiaceae bacterium | reverse complement strand
GGTGATGCCCATCGGCGCCTGGCCGAATTGCAGCGCCTTGTTGACCTCGTCCCAATGCCAGCCATTGCTGCCGTTCAAGCTGAATTTGCCGACATCCTGCATGAACTTGACCGTTTCGACGACAGCCGGCTGTGTCAGGTCGAGCTTACCATTGGCATCGAAGAAGTTGGTGCCATCGCCGGCGAGCAGGATAGCCATGATGTTGGTGATGGCCGATCCCTGGCGGTAAGGCAGGGCAATGCCGGAGCCTTGATCCTTGAAGTATTTCGAGACTTTAAGAAGGTCGTCCCAGGTCTTGGGTTCTTCGAATCCGGCTTTCTTCAGCGCGTCCTTGTCATAGACCAAAAGCGGCGTCTGCACGAAATAGGGCAGCGCCTGCAGCGAGCCGCCGGCGGTATAGACGTCCAGTCCGGCCTTGGTAAAATCGGCGAAATCCCAGCCGTCGCCCGTCAGCTTGGGGTCTTTGATCCAATCGTCGAGCTTGGCGAGATAGCCGGCTTTGGAATATTCCCCGAACCAGGCTTCCGGCACATAGATCAGGTCGTACTCGCCTGTTTTCGTGCTCATGTTCAAAGTCTGCTTCTGCTTGAGCTGGCCATAGTCGATCGCGTCGAGCTTGATCGTCACCCCGGCCTTGGCGGCATATTCATCCAGCAATTTCTTCTGTGCATCGGCTTGCGGACCGGCCCAGCGCGAGACCGTCAAGGTGACGTTCGCCGCATCCGCCATTCCACCCCAAGACGCCCATGCCGCCAGCGATACGGCAAGCGTAGCCCCCATATTTCGTGTCCAACGCATTTCATCCTCCCTTGCGTTCGTCACATCAGCAATTTTGAAAGCGTCGCCTTAAGCGCGCACGACAATCCTCGCCTCGGCGCCAGGCACCAAGTCAGCCGGTTCAATTCATTTTTTTCGTTGTCGCGCTCAGATGGACGCTTGTCGTCGATTTGATAATTCATCCTAATGTATTATCAAAGTCTCGTCAATCGACGCCTGTCCTACATTTGGCCTGCACTCAAAATTTGAAAAATATCGTATTAAAAACATATAGATAAAAGCGATTCAGGCAATCGGCTTCCGGCATCTGAGACGACAGAACGAACAAAGTTTTGAAAAAGATCGACCTGACATGGACAGAAATAACAGACCGATTTGGGTTCGGGCACACGCGAGCAAAGCCTGAGATGAACATGGAGATTTGTCGGCCGGGATGCTTGGTCATCATTATCCGGTTCCAAACTCCGGGCTTGTGCAGATCCGTTAACCTCGGATAGGTTCGAGGCGCTCATAATGGAGATGCCACTCAACCAGATCCGCGCTTTCGCGGGCTCCTCATAGTAATGGGATATCTATGACCGAAGAGGCAGCCCTCATCAGCGCGACCCTGTTGTTGTGCGCAGCGGTGGTCGTTCCGTGGATCACGCGGCGGTGGCCGCTTTGGGCTCGGGCGTCGTGGCGCCTGGCCGTCTTCATCGTCCTGACATACCTGGTTTTTCGATCCGTCGGTTCGCCATTTGCTCCGGTGTTCGATCCCCTACAGCCGGGCGAGCGGATATGGGAGCAATTGATCGAAATCGGCTGGTGGCTGATGGCTGCGCAATGTGCCATCGGCCTTGCCCGCCTGTTCGTCGTTTTCGAAACAAAACCGCGCGAGTCCCGGATCGTCTCCGATCTGTTGGCCGGGCTCATCCATCTGCTGACCCTGTTTGCCGTGATCAATTTCGTCTTCGCGGTACCGATCGGCGGATTGCTCGCGACGTCGGGCGTTATCGCAATCGTGCTGGGTCTTGCGCTTCAGAGCAGCCTTTCCGATGTCTTTTCAGGGATCGCCGTCGGCATCGAGCGCCCTTATAGTCCAGGCGATCTGGTCTGGGTCGAAGGCGGGATCGAGGGCCGAGTCATTCAGATCAACTGGCGGTCGACGCACATAGCCACCCTGAACAGGGATGTCGCGATCGTGCCGAACAGCGTCATGGCGAAGGCGCGTCTTATCAACCATAGCCTGCCGACGATGGTTCGTGGCGTGTCGATCACGGTCCGGCTTGCCGCGAGCGAGTTGCCGGATCGCTGCATGGCCGTGCTGACCGCGGCGGTCAAGACATGCATGTTGATGTCCGACACGCCGCCGCCGAGCGTCGCCCGGACGGAGTTGCAGGGCGATGGCGTTGCCTACGACATCAGCTTCTCCGTTCCCAGTATCGAAGTGCTTGTTGCGGCCCGAACCGAATTGCTCGGGCAGGTTCAGACCCATTTGCGACATGCCGGCATCGCTCTTGCCGTGCCCGGTGTGCCCATCCAGGCGCGGTTTGAAAGATCGGATGCCGCGACGCTTCTGAGGGAATCGGACTGGTTCGGAGTGCTTGCCGAGGCCGATCGGACTCTTTTGGCGGAGCATCTGACCGAGGTTTGGTTTGCAGCCGGTGACACGTTGATGCGGCAGGGCGATGCCCCGGAGGTATTCTTTATCCTGGCCTCGGGTGCCGTCGAGATTTCCAGTACCGCGCCGTCTTCGAGCGGTGTGATCTTTCGGCTCGGGCCAGGTGGCAGTCTCGGCGCGATAGGCATGATCACCGGAACGCCGTATGCGGCGACCGCGACCGCCCTTACGCCTGTTACCGCCTACTGTCTCGACAAGAAAGGCGTGAGCGCCGCCATCGCCTCACGGCCTGACCTCGTCAGCAGCCTGGAGGTGCTGGCGCGCAGAGGGCAGGAATTGCAGCGCAGAGATGTGGTTGCGCGCCAAAGCGATCACCCCGAAACTCCCGAACTGTTTCTGTCGAAGCTGCGCAGTTTCCTGCGAAAACTGTCGGAAAGCTCCGAGAATGAAGATCAACGGCGTAATCACAAACGCTAATGTGTTGAGCGTTTGAGTCTGTACCTTCAGCTTCCGACTTATCATTTTTCCTTCACCGCGCGCCTGGAGGCTCGCCATTGCGCCGGTGTCATGCCGAGGTGCTGTTTGAACGCGCGCTGGAACGCGGCCTCGGAACGATAGCCCGCTGTCTCGGCGACGGCAGCCGTCGAAGCGTGGGGGTTTTTGAGTTCGTTGGTGGCGAGCGTCATACGAATGTCGAGCAGCAGTTCGCTGGCCGATCGACCCAAGCTGTTCTGGAAATGGCGTGCCAGCGTTGCCCGTGACATGTGGCAGAGGCTCGCGAGATCGGGCAGTGTCCAGGAGCGGGCAGGGTCGAGGAACATCGCTGTCAGCGCCGGAGCAAGCCGCGTGTGGGCAGCGAGCGCGAGCAGTCCCGGCGGCACCTCCTCGGATTCGCTTGCAAGTCTCAGAGTGAGAGCGAAGAGCGCTGTCGAGAAGGCGTTGAGCATAGCGTGGCCGCCCAGCCCCTCGATGCCGGTCTCTGCGCGCATGAGCGCCACAAGGCCGGTCAATTGTTCGCGCGTGGCGGTCTGTGCCGTCGTCGCCGAAGGCGGCGTACCACGTACGATCAGCCGCGACCGCAGATAGGCACCCAGCAAGCGATCATGCGGCGGTGCCAAAGTGAAACGACCGCACAACATATCCAGCCGTTCGCCTGGTCCAGCGTTTTCGCTGATCGTCAAGTTGAGGCCCACGCGTTGTCTCGCCGCAACCGGCTTCTCGCCGCCACCATCGTGCAAAATGTGAGGCGCGCCGGTCGGAACCAGCAGAATATCGCCTGCCGTCAGGCGCTGTTGCGGCCCGCCATCGGGACTGTTGACCATGGCGACGCCACTCAGCACTACGTGATAGACGATATCGCCGGCAGCGCTTTGCCCATAAACCACCTGCCAGGGCGCGCCGTACAGGCAGCGCAATTCCAGCCGGCCGCTCACCGGCATAATTTCAAGCAGACGGCTAAGCCAATCGATCGGTTGTGACATGGTGGGCCATATTGAGACGAATGAGCATGAGATTGAGCAATCAAAACATTAACGAACTCATATCGCCTTCGTAAAGTGTTCTTGTCATCAACACAGGACAAACCGCTCGCTGTCTGGAGGCGTGATCGGAGTTGTCCTCGGCGAGAGCTTTACAGGGAGAACCTTATGTCTGATATCGAACATTTCGACACGCTCATTCTCGGCAGCGGCCAGGGTGGAAAGTTGCTGGCGTGGCATCTGGCCCGCTCCGGCCAAC
>JAGWJK010000587.1 GCA_028865845.1 Rhizobiaceae bacterium | reverse complement strand
GGCGACGTTGTCATGCACGGTCATGTTCGGGAACAGCGCGTAGGCCTGGAACACCATGCCGATGTTGCGCTGGTTCGGCTTCAGCGGACGCTGATCCTTGCCGTTGATCGTCGGCGTGCCGGCGGACGGGGTTTCGAAGCCGGCGATCATCCGCAGAACGGTCGTCTTGCCGCAGCCCGACGGTCCGAGGAAGGAGATGAACTCTACCTTCTCGATGCAGAGAGTGAAGCCTTGTAACTCCCGCGGCTCTTCAACGACGACTGCGAATGGGAAGAATGCTTTTCCTCAAAACAGGTGAAAATAAGAATGAGGAAGCTTCATTAACCCACAAAATCTATCGACATTGGGTCGATAAAGTGAGGAGTTTCCAATGCCCAGTTCGAGACAACTGCACCTGAACGCATTTCTGCGCAATGTCGGCCAGCATGAGGCAGCATGGAGGCTCCCCGAAACGCAGGTCGCTTCCGTCACCGACATCGAACACTACCGCAATCTGGCGCGGATCGCTGAGCGGGGGAAACTCGACGCCATATTTTTCGCCGACCATCCGGTGCTGAAGGATCGCTCCCAGGACCGGCCTTGGGATTCGCTGGATCCCTTCACCTTGATTTCGGCACTGTCTGGCGTCACGACCAACATTGGCTTGGTGGCGACCGCGTCCACGACCTATAACGACCCATATGGCATTGCCCGTCGCTTCGCGACGCTTGACCATGTCAGCAAGGGTAGGGCGGCCTGGAATGTCGTAACGACCGCAAACGCAGAAGCTGCCGCAAACTTCGGCTTTGATCACCACCCCGATCCGAACACACGCTACGAGCGGGCAGCGGAATTCCTCGAAATCACCAACGGCCTATGGGACAGCTGGGACGACGACGCCATCCAGGGCGACAAGGAGGCTGGCGTCTTTGTCGATCCCGATCGTATCCATCGGATCGATCATCATGGTAAGTACTTCAATGTTGCTGGTCCGTTGGAGATTCCGCGTTCTCCACAAGGGAGGCCGGTCATTTTCCAGGCGGGGTCCTCGGAACCGGGAAAAGATCTCGCAGCCAAATACGCAGAGGCGATTTTCACTGCCCAGCCGATCATCGAAGATGCGCAAGCATTTTATGCAGACGTCAAAGCTCGCGTGCGAGGCTACGGACGCGATCCTGATCGTGTGCTGATTCTGCCGGGCCTATCGTTCTTTATCGGCGGAACCGAGCAAGAGGCTTGGGCGCGCAGGGAAGCCTTCGAGAACCTTACGCTTCCGACATATGGCTTGGCACAGCTCTCCAGGATTACCGGGATCGATTTCTCCGGCCATGATCTCGATCAACTCGTTAAAGTGCCGGCGCGCCAAGAGGCGGAGGGTAATCAAAAAAGCAGGCACGATCTGGTGTATCGCCTAACTTCAACCGAAGAGTTGACGTTGCGCCAACTGCTGCGTCGTCTCAGCGCGGGCCGAGGCCACAGAATCGCGACTGGTACACCCGATCAGATTGCAGGAACAATCGTCGAGTGGTTCGAAAATGGCGCCGCTGATGGCTTCAACCTTATTCCGCCGGCCTTGCCGACATCCCTCACCACCTTTGTCGACGAGGTCGTTCCGATCTTGCAGTCGAAAGGCCTGTTTCGGACTGACTACGAGGGAACAACGCTTCGCCAGAACCTTGGCCTCGATCGACCGCTCGTTGACAGGGAACGCCGTTACACCGCCGCTGCGGAATAAGCGGACAAGTTCGGGAGCCTGAAGATGAGTTTGCTGTCCTTCTCGACGCCATCAGACTTCTTGCAGCGGCGGCAAACGCGCGCGGGTCGTGGGGAGCTTCCGCTCCTTGCGAAGAAGCCTTTGCCCGGTCAGACGCTCCTCGGCCCCGCGCTCGTGCTACTGCTGTGGTACGTCGCATCAGGCTTTGGCTGGATTTCTGCCGCCAAGATGCCGGGACCGACGGTCGTCATATCCTCCTTTTTTGACATGGTGGAAAGCGGAACCTTGCTGTCCGACGTCACTATGTCCCTGCAGCGTGTTGCCATCGCATTGATCGCCGGCGTGGCTGCGGGCTTTGCCCTCGCTGTTGCAGCCGGATTGACGCGTCTGGGTGACGCACTGATCGACGGCAACGTCCAGATCAAACGATCGATACCGAACCTTGCATTGATACCGCTCTTCATCATCTGGCTCGGGATCGGCGAAGCGATGAAGGTGACGATCATCGCGATTGGCGTCGCGATCCCAATCTACATCAACACGCATGCGGCGCTGAAAGGTATTGACCGCCGATATGTCGAACTTGGGCAAACCGTTGGCCTCTCGCGTTTCCGGTTTCTGCGGCACATCGTTCTTCCAGCGACCTTGCCAGGTTTCTTCACCGGATTGCGGTTGGCGGTGACGAATGGCTGGACGGCTCTTGTCGTCGTCGAGACAGTGAACGCGACCAGCGGCATTGGTTATATGATCACTCAAGCACGCACCTACGGGCAGACGGACGTCGTACTTGTTGGCCTAGTCATGTACGGCATTCTCGGGTTCATGTCGGACGCCATCGTCCGCCTGATCGAAAGGAGGGTGCTGTCGTGGCGGCAGTCCCTTTGACCAACAACCGCAGTCGCGCGTCGGTGCGCATTAGAAACTTGCGACGAAGCTTCGCCAATCAGACGGTGCTGGATGCCATCGACCTGACGATCAATCAGGGTGAATTCGTCGCGCTCCTCGGTCGAAGCGGATCCGGAAAAAGTACATTGTTGAGAGCAGTTGCCGGGCTCGATGTCGATGCCAAGGGCTCAGGCGAGATTGATGTCCCCGACCGCCGCTCCGTCCTGTTTCAGGATTCCCGATTGCTGCCCTGGTCGACCGTCATCGAAAATGTCAGCCTTGGACTCTACGACGCCGGTATCCGCGAGCGGGCCCGTGCCGCCTTGCTTGAGGTCGAACTTCCGGGAAAGGAAAATGCTTGGCCGAAAACCTTGTCGGGAGGTGAACAGCAGCGGGTCGCCCTGGCGCGTTCTCTGGTTCGAAGCCCCGATCTGTTGCTCGCAGACGAGCCGTTCAGCGCGTTGGATGCGTTGACCCGCATTCGCATGCAGCGCCTTCTCGCCTAGCTCTGTCAACGCCTTAGACCAGCCGTCCTATTCGTCACTCACGACGTCGAAGAAGCGCTTCGCCTGGCCAATCGTGTTCTGATCGTCGCCAACGGCAAGATCAGCTACGACGAAGACGTGTCCGGCGTCCAGAATTCACCGGTCCGCTTCGAGGAAACGCGAGACGACATCCTCGATCGCCTCGGCGTTCCGAAGACCTCATCCGCACATTGAGAACAGGAAACAAGCAATGATCGTCCACAAATCCATACTTCGACTTGGCATGCTTGCCTTTGTTTCGGTGGCGGCTCTCGCGAGTGCCAGCGCGGACGATGCCAGCCTCGCCACACATGTTCCGTCGGGCGTGAAGCTTGTCGTGGCCGACGATGCCAACAATGCGGCAAGTCTGCTCAGGCTCTCGGGCGAACAGGGGAAGCTGGCGGAGGATGTTTCCTATGCGAATTTCACCAGCGGTCCGTTGCGGCTCGAGGCAATCAGAGCAGGAGCCGCTCAGGTGGGTGCGGTCGGTGATGTTCCACCAATCCTGGCGCAGTTTTCGGGCGCTGATGTCGTCATCGTCGGCGCGGTGATCACATCGGGTCCTGCGACCATTTTCGCGACTGCGCCTGGATCCGGCATCAGAGATCTGAAGGACCTCAAGGGAAAGAAGATTGGCATTAACGCCGGGACTTCGCAGCAGGCCACCGTCTTCCGTGACCTCCGTGGCTCGGGCTTGACCATCGATGACATCCAGCCGGTCAATCTTCAGCTTTCCGAATTTGCGGATGCGCTACGCTCAAACCAGATCGACGCGGCCGTACTCAAGCAACCCGACCGCTATCGTTATCTCAAATCGGTTGCCGGTACGGACGCGAAGGAGATCCCGGACGTGCCCGGCGGCAGCACGAACCTGAAATATCTCTATGCCAGCAGGACAGCCTTGAAGGATCCGGCCCAAGCAGCGGCAATTCGGGATCTCGTAGTCCATTGGTACCGCGCCCATCTCTGGCGAAACAACAACCAAAAGGCTTGGATAGACAACTACCTCGTTAAAGAT
>JAGWJK010000586.1 GCA_028865845.1 Rhizobiaceae bacterium | reverse complement strand
GGTACTTTCTGCATGTCCGGCGCTGCAGCATTGCGCACCAATGAGCCCGCAACGAACGCCTTGGTTCTCCAAGATGCGGGCATCATATCCGTCTTTCTCTTAAATCATAGGAAAGCGGAGATAGGTGGAACGAGAATCGATAGTGCGCCCGTATCGATGATGATACTTTCAGACAGTTGGTGCCTGTTGAAAAGGATATACCGCGAAGAGCGTCTTTCATTTGAGCCCTTATGCGAATCCATCAAAGATTATGTCGCATAGAATGGTTCCGCAGCCGCGGTATGAGGTCGGGGATTAACTGTAATCAATAACGAACCAATAGCCCGAGCTAATACGGAAGCTCCGACTTGTCTGACGCAATAAGTGAAAAATCGCAATGTTTAAAAGTACATACTTTAGAGTTGTAAGAATTACATTCGTTTTATCCGTTTTATATTCTTCTTGTCGATTATTTTTATAAATAGAATTATGGTTAATTCAAATAGCTGCTTCGTATATAATAGTTATATAATATACTTTTGGCCTCAGAATCTGTATCTGATGAAAGATATCTCAGGTTCCATTTTAGACGACCGTGCGCGGTGCGTTTTCTTTCTGGACCGATCGATACTCAGCATTGTGATGCTGATTTGGCTTATATTCTCCACGTTTTGGAACATTTCAAAAAGAATAAACGTTTTTTCAACTACCCTAATCTGGGTATTGATTCTTTCGATTGCCTGTATTTTTTCCGTAAGCTTTATGGGGTTTTCGACACATAATGATAAATATCAATTGTCTTACAACGATAACCTGGGAATTTTACTGATTAAATCGTATATTGTAATATTTTTATTTTATTATCTTCTTCAATTTTTATTATATTTACTTGTTTCCCTTGGTATCGAAATGATCGGAAAATTGAAAGCTTAGGGAGGAAGCTGGGATAGACGGCAAAGAGAAGTTCGAACAGGAAAAAGAGTCGCAAACCTGAGTGGCGCATGAGTACGCTGCGTCGCTGGCTAATTCTGTAAGCAACACGCTGACGGTTTGGGAGCAGCCGTCGATATGGCGGTTAAGCCAGTTGCAACCGCGCTGGGCCTAGCAGGTTTCAAAGCGATAACAGGGATTCTTGATGGTGTTGGCGACGCCGGGCTCCTGGGTGGGATGATGCTTGGCGCTTTTCCTGATGGCCGATATGGATCCAATATGTACAAAGCCCACCTGAAGAGGCGGGCTTTGTAAATGACTATCAGATTACGACGCTACCTGAAGTCGCCTCGAAAAAGCGGCCGCGATCAGGTGATGACCGTCGGCTCGTTGCGGCCGGTGCGACCCTTGATATCGGCAAGGTCCTGCGCTGCGGCGATGAGATCGGCAAGCGCTTCCTGCGTTTCGATGTTGTGGCGGGTCGGATCAGGCTCGTAACGCTCGATGTAGACGCGCAGGGTTGCGCCCGTCGTGCCGGTGCCGGACAGGCGGAATACCACGCGGGAGCCGCCTTCGAAGAGAACGCGGATGCCCTGATGCTGGCTGACGGACTTGTCGACCGGATCGTGATAGGCGAAATCATCCGCCGCAGACACGGTAAGATCGCCGAACTTGGTGCCCGGCAGGGTCGGCAGCTTCTCGCGAAGCGCGGCGATCAGGCCGTTTGCAGCATCGGTGTCGACGCCTTCGTAGTCGTGGCGAGAATAGTAGTTGCGGCCATAGGTCGCCCAATGCTGGGTGACGATGTCGATGACGCTTTCGCCGCGCACGGCAAGGATGTTCAGCCAGAGCAGCACGGCCCAGAGACCGTCCTTCTCACGGACGTGATTCGAGCCGGTGCCGGAGCTTTCCTCGCCGCAGATCGTTGCCATGCCGGCGTCGAGAAGGTTGCCGAAGAATTTCCAGCCGGTCGGCGTCTCATAGATGCCGATGCCGCGCTTTTCGGCGACGCGGTCGGCAGCGCCGCTGGTCGGCATGGAGCGGGCAATGCCCGCAATGCCATGCGAATAGCCGGGAGCAAGGTGAGCGTTTGCGGCCAACATCGCCAGGCTGTCGGACGGCGTAACGTAGATGCCCTTGCCGATGATCAGGTTGCGGTCGCCGTCGCCGTCGGACGCGGCGCCGAAGTCGGGCGCGTCCTCGCCCATCATCTCGTCATAGAGCTCCTTGCAATAGACGAGATTGGGGTCGGGATGGTGGCCGCCGAAGTCCGGCAGCGGCAGGAAGTTGCGTACCGAGCCGCCCGGCGCGCCGAGGCGGATCTCGAAGATTTCCTTGGCGTAGGGGCCTGTCACCGCGCTCATCGCATCGAAGCAGAGGCGGAAGCCGAGGCTGATGAGGTTGCGGATGGCGTTGAAGTCGAACAGCTCTTCCATCATCGCCGCGTAGTCTTCGACGGGGTCGATGACCGAAACGATCATGCCGCCGACATCCTCACGCGCGATGCGATCGAGGTTGATGTCGGGGAAATCGGCGATCTTGTAGCTTTCGATGACCTTGGTGCGCTCGTAGATCGCGTCGGTGATCTTTTCCGGAGCCGGGCCGCCATTGCCGATATTGTACTTGATACCGAAGTCTTCGGTCGGGCCGCCCGGATTGTGGCTGGCCGACAGCACGATACCGCCGAAAGCCTTGTATTTGCGGATGATGTGCGAGGCAGCAGGCGTCGACAGAATACCACCCTTGCCGACCATCACCTTGCCGAAGCCATTGGCGGCGGCCATCTTGATGGCCTTCTGGATGACGTCGCGGTTATAGAAACGGCCGTCGCCGCCGATGACCAGGCACTTGCCCTGATAGCCGTCGACCGAATCAAAAATCGACTGGATGAAGTTCTCAGCGTAATTCGGCTGCTGAAAGACGGGAACTTTCTTCCTGAGACCAGAGGTGCCAGGTTTCTGATCCGCATAGGGTTTGGTGGGAATGGTTTTAATCATCGGGTTAAGCGCCTCTTGAGACAAGGCTGGAGTAAAGAGCTGCATAGCGTTCTGCGCTCTTACCCCAGGATACGTCGGATTTCATGCCCTGCTTTTGCATCTGCGTCCAGACTTTTCGATCCTGAAAAAGGTGCATGGCGCGGCGCATGGCCTGCAGCAGCCCTTCGGCAGTGATGGGCGAAAACTGTATGCCGGTCGCGACCTTTGCCTGCAGCGCCGCGTGGTTTGCGTCAATTATGGTGTCGTTGAGGCCACCTGTACGCGCGACAATCGGTAGGCAGCCATAGCGTAAGCCATAAAGCTGCGTCAGGCCACAGGGTTCGAAGCGCGACGGGATGATGATGGCGTCGCAGCCGGCCTGCATCAGGTGCGACATCGGCTCGTTATAGCCGGCAGAAACGCCGACGCGGCCGCGGTGACGGCCGGCTGCGGCAAAAAGCGCACCTTCGAGCGCGGCATCGCCGGCGCCGAGGACGGCGAGCTTGCCGCCCATATGGACGATCTCGCTGGAAATGCTGGCGAGAAGGTCCATGCCCTTTTGCCAGGTGAGGCGGCTGACGACGCAGAAAATCGGGCCGTCATCATCGTCCAGGCCGAAATGTTCGATCACATGCTTGCGGTTTTCGGCGCGGTTTTTCAGCGTCGTGCTGTTGAAGGTCTGGGCGATCATCGGATCGGTTTCGGGATTCCAGACGCCGTCGTCGATGCCGTTCACAATTCCGTGCAGGCTGCGGGCGCGGCTGGCAATGACGCCCTCCAGACCCATGCCGAACTCCGGCGTCAGGATTTCCTCGGCGTAGGAAGGGCTGACGGTGGTCAGCGCATGCGCCGTCTGCAGGCCACCCTTCAGGAAGCCGACATCGCCGTAATATTCGACGCCCTCCATCGAGAAGGAATGCGGCGGCAGGCGCAGATGCGGGAAGATATCCGCGCCGAACTGTCCCTGGAAAGCGATGTTGTGGATAGTGAGGACGCTCGGCAGTTCCGGCGTCGGATAGTAGCGCATGTAGACCGGCACCATGGCCGATTGCCAGTCGTGCACATGCACCAGGTCAGGCCGCCAACCGGGCATCAGGCCGGCTGCGATCTCAGCCGCGGCGAGCGAGAGCGCCGCAAAGCGCCGCCAGTTGTCGGGATAATCCTTGCCGGTTGCATCGACATAGGGGCCGCCGGTCCTGTTGTAATAGGCCGGCGCGTCGAGCACCAGGAAGGTGATGCCGTCAT
>JAGWJK010000585.1 GCA_028865845.1 Rhizobiaceae bacterium | reverse complement strand
CTTCACGACGCCCTCTGACAAATGGGATCCGAAGCAGCAGATCGTCGGCCAGATCTGGGCCGACGACGCCAAGACCACGCTGAACATGGTGCCGGCCGTCTATAACTACGATTCCATCGGTTATAATCCGGACGTTCTCTCGGCCGAGGAAGCCAATACCTGGGCCGCGATCTTCGATCCGAAGTGGAAGGGCAAGTCGGGCCTGAACACCGATCCGCTGATCGCCTTCGGCCAGGCCATCATGGCGATGAACACGCTCGGTCTTTCGAACGTGAAGAACCCTGCCAATCCGAGTGCTGCCGAAATCGACGAAGCGGCGAAGTTCCTGGTTTCCAAGAAGAAGGACGGTCAGTTCCGCGCCCTCTGGGGCGATTTCGGCGAACTGGTCAATCTAATGGCCTCGGGTGAAATGGTCGTCAGCGACGCCTGGCAGCCGGCCGTTATGGCTGTGAAGGCACAGGGCAAAGCGTGCAAGTATGCTGTGCCGAAGGAAGGCTATCGCGGCTGGGCGATCGGTCCGTCGATGATATCTGGCACACCCAACAAGGAAGCCGTCATTGCCTATGCTGACTATTGGCTCTCGGGCGAGCCGGGCATCGCGGTATCGGAGCAGGGCTACTATTCGCCGTCGACCAATATCCAGAAGGTCATGGCGCCGGAAAAATATGCCTTCTGGTACGAGGGCAAGCCGTGGGTGGGCGCTACCGAACGCGGCATTAAGGAAGGCGATCTGCGCGATGGCGGTTCGCTGGCGGAGCGCGCCAAGAACATCGCTTACTGGCACCAGTGGCCGGATGAGTACGACCACCTGGTACAGAAGTGGGATGAATTCCTCAACGCCTGATCTGCCCATCAGTCACACGCTCAGCGGGGAGGCCAGTCCGGCCTCTCTGCCCACGCCTGGAGATTTTTCATGATGTATGACCTGGAACTTATCAATATCGGCAAGGTCTATGACAACGGCACGCCTGCTGTCATCGACTTCAATCTTGCGATCAAGAAGGGCGAGTTTATTGCCTTTCTCGGCCCGTCCGGTTGCGGCAAGACGACGACGCTTCGCATGATCGCCGGGTTCGAGAGCATTTCTTCCGGCGACATGATGATCAAGGGCGAGCGCATCAACGATGTGCAGCCGCAGAAGCGGCCGACATCGATGATCTTCCAGAATTATGCCCTGTTTCCGCACATGACCGTCCGGCGTAACGTCGGCTACGGTCTCGAGGTCAAGGGTGTGCCGAAGGCCGAGCGGGATGAGCGCGTCGACCGCATCCTCGCCACCCTCGGGTTGGAGGATATAGCCGATCGCAGGCCGGACAAGCTTTCCGGCGGCCAGCGTCAGCGCATCGCACTGGCGCGCGGACTGGTGGTGGAACCGGATGTCTTGCTTCTCGACGAACCGTTGGGTGCTCTCGACGCCAATTTGCGCAAGGCCATTCAAAACGAATTGAAGCTGCTGCAGAAACGATTGGGCGTGACCTTCGTATTCGTCACGCATGCCCAATCGGAGGCTTTGGCGCTGTCTGACCGGATCGTGGTGATGAACCAGGGCCGGGTGGAACAGATCAGCCCGCCTCATCAGCTCTATACGCGCCCCAACACGCCGTTCGTCGCGCAGTTTATTGGTCGCAATACGATTTTCGAAGGCGAAGTGGCCGGCACGCAGGCCGAGAACACGGTCGTCTCCACATCGTTCGGAATGTTGTCGGGCTGCGCCAATGGCGGACTCTCGAGCAAGGTGAATATCGTCATCCCTTCGGAGGCAATCGAAGTCCATGCCGCCGAAGCTTCTGCGCAGGAACGCCTTGCGGGCACGTTTGGCGGCAACGTCGTCGGTGCCCGTGTCGATCGGTTCGACGTCGTCGGCCACATCTCGCAGATCGGGGTGAGCCTGCCCGACGGCCGCGGCCTGGCACTCGAAGCGCATATCGATAAATACCGGCCCGGCGCCTTCCCTGTGGGCGCCGAGGTCATGCTTGCCTGGGATCCGGCCGACGCCACCGTCATCCCAGCTCACTGATTACAGAAAACCAGACCGAAGGAGGTAATCCCATGGCAAAGGAAATCTTGTGCAGTTTTGGCATCGACGTCGATGCCGTGGCCGGATGGCTCGGCTCTTACGGCGGCGAGGATTCGCCGGACGATATTTCGAGAGGGTTGTTTGCCGGCGAAGTCGGCAGCCCGCGCCTCGTGAAGCTGTTCGAACGTTTCGGCATCAAGACGACGTGGTTCATTCCCGGCCATTCCATCGAGACCTTCCCGGAACAGATGCAGGCGGTCGCCGAGGCCGGCCACGAAATCGGCATCCATGGCTACAGCCACGAAAACCCGATTGCGATGACGCGTGAGCAGGAAACGGAAATTCTCGACAAGTGCATCGAGCTGGTGACTAAGCTTTCCGGCAAGCGCCCGACGGGCTACGTCGCCCCGTGGTGGGAATTCTCCAACGTCACCAACGAGCTGCTGTTAGAGCGCGGCATCAAGTACGATCACTCGCTCATGCACAATGACTTCACGCCCTATTACGTGCGTGTCGGCGACAGCTGGACGAAGATCGACTATTCGCGCAAGCCGTCGGAATGGATGGTGCCGCTGAAGCGTGGTGCGGAAACCGATCTGATCGAAATCCCGGCATCCTGGTATCTCGACGATCTGCCGCCGATGATGTTCATCAAGAAGTCGCCGAACAGCCATGGCTTCGTCAATCCGCACCATATCGAGCAGATGTGGCGCGATCAGTTCGACTGGGTCTATCGCGAAATGGATTATGCCGTCTTCCCGATCACCATCCATCCCGATGTGGCCGGGCGGCCGCAGGTTCTCATGATGCTCGAACGGCTATACGCGCATATGATCAAACATCCCGGCGTAAAATTCGTCACGATGAATGAGATTGCCGACGATTTCGCCGCGCGGTTCCCGCGCAAGAAATAGCCGGTTGGGCTGAACCCGCTGGAAGCATCAATTTGGAAGGAGGCGAGCGTCATGTGTTCACTGTGCGGTGTGCTCGGCGGCAACGAGCACTGGACCGACGCTGCGGCCCGCCCCGGTGTTTTCACCCGCAATCACGTTAGTCCCGAACGGCGGCGTGAACGCGCCGAGCGCGTGCGTGCTGCCAACGAGATGCTTGCAGGCTTCGGGCTTATTCTGTCCGATTGGCAGGGCGCGTCCTTCGTTCTGTCGACGCGAACGGGCAGGAGCGAGATCGTCGAAGATCTTGGTCATCTCTGGCCGGCGGCCGAAAGGCTCGTCGGCCGGCCCTGCGATCCCCTCGACCCCGCCTTTATCATAAGGATGGAGGCGCGGCATGCCGGTTGAGACGGATGGTTTCCTGCCGATCAATCTGCTGACGGGCTTTCTCGGCTCCGGCAAGACAACTTTGCTCAAGCGCATTCTGGCCGATCCGGCATTTGCCGATACGGCTGTGCTCATCAACGAATTCGGCGAGATCGCGCTCGATCACGATCTCGTCGAAAGCGTCGATGGCGAGATGGTGTTGTTGAGGTCCGGATGCGTATGCTGCACGGTGCGCGGCGAGCTTGCCGCGGCGCTCAAGGAACTTTATTCACGCCGAGAGCGTGGTCTGTTACCGCCGTTCCGCCGCGTCATCATTGAAAGCACCGGGCTTGCCGATCCCTTTCCGGTCTTGTCGACCATCAAGGCCGATCCTGTCCTCCGACATCACTTCTGCGCCGGCAATGTGATCACCACGGTCGATGCGGTGAACGGGCTGCATCAGCTCGACACATATATAGAATCCAATAGGCAGGCGGCGGTCGCGGACCGGTTGATCGTCACCAAGACCGATCTCGGCGCAGATTGCGAGCCGGAGGCTCTTCGAGCTCGCCTCCGGCTGCTCAATCCCGACGCCCCGATCCTGATTGCGGTGGATCCGGATCTCGATCTGTCCGCGCTTATCGCATTTCAAAACGACGTCTCGCCCGCAAGCAGCCTGTCGCAA
Source organism: Rhizobiaceae bacterium (assembly GCA_028865845.1). Taxonomy (GTDB): domain Bacteria; phylum Pseudomonadota; class Alphaproteobacteria; order Rhizobiales; family Rhizobiaceae; genus Rhizobium. The sequence goes on along the minus strand of JAGWJK010000585.1, from coordinate 173 downwards.
AGCGGCTTTTACTGCGAAGAGCCGATGCAACTCGTCACATCCGACGGCGCACCGCATCAGGCCGCGATTTCCTCGGTTTCACTGAGCATAGATCGGCCTGTGGACTGGACGGCTTTCGGGCTCTGGCTGACCATGCTGCTCAATCGACATGGCGACCGCGTGCTGCGCGTGAA
>JAGWJK010000584.1 GCA_028865845.1 Rhizobiaceae bacterium | reverse complement strand
ATCATCGCAGCCCATACGAGGCCGAGGGCGGCGACATCGCCGCTCTGCCCCGATGACCACAGGTCGAACATGGCAACGGGCACGGTCTGCGCCCCCGGGCCGGCCAGAAGCAACGGCATAGACATCTCTTTAGTGGCTATGAGGAAGATGAAGAGCCATCCGGAGGCGAGCGCCGGAAGAAGCAGCGGCGTCACGACACGCGAAATGATCTGCCAGGTATTGGCGCCCGATGCGGAAGCGGCCTGCTCCAGCTCACGATGAATCTGCAGGATGCCGGCAAAAGTGTAGCGCATGCCATAGGGCATGTATCGAACGACGAAACCGAAGACCAGTACCCAAAGCGTTCCGTAGACGGGGAGCGGAAAGGCGAGCGCCAGTTGCAGAACCGCAAGCCCGAGCACCAATCCGGGAAAGACGAGCGGCATCGTCACCATCTGCTGCAGGAGCTCCGCCAGGGCACGCTTTCTGGCAACGACCCAGCCGACGAAGAGGGTGAGACCCATGACAAGCGTCGCGGTCGATGCGGCGACGATGACCGTGTTCAGAAACAGGCCTCGATAATAGCTCTGTTCCAGCACATGCTGGAAATGCGCCATCGTCAGATGCTGGAAGGCGACCGCCCTTATCGGCTGCATGAAAGGCGTGATCGCCATCCACAGGATCGCCGCCAGCGGCAGCAGCAGGACGATCAGAAAATTCAACAGGATGATGGCGCCGCCGACCCAACGATAGGCGCCAAGCCGGAACGGACGCGGACGATAGCCCTTGCCAGTGATACCCGCATAGCGTTCTGCGGCGGCGGACAGCTTGCCGTAGAAATAGAGCAGCACGGCAATGCAACAGATCATGACGACGGAATAGGCGCTTGCATAGCCGATGTCGGGCGGCATGCGCTCGATACCATTGTAGATCTGTGTTGTCAGCACATCGACATGCCCCGGCATGCCGACTAGGGCCGGCACCTCGAAGGATTCGAGGTTTCGCACGAAGACGAAGAGGGCAAGTGCTGCGATCGCCGGGAATGCCAGCCGGAGCGAAACGCGCCAAATCGTATCACGGATCGAGGCGCCGGACATCCGCGCCGCCTCCTCCATTTCCGCATTCGCCGCCCGGAATGTCGCCGACAACAGCAGGAAGACGAGCGGAGACCAGAGAAAGCCCTCGATCGCAATCATGCCCGGCAGAGAATTGACGTTGATCAGATTATCCACACTGCCGGACAGCGTTTTCCAGATTACGTTGACCGGACCTGACCGTCCCAGCAGGTAGAGCCAGCCGGTCACATAAAGGATGTAAGGCGTTCCGAGCGAAATGATCGCGGTCAGGAAGGCGAGCGGCTTGAAAGGCGCATCGGTGCGCACGACGACCCAGGCGAGCACGCCGCCGAAGATCAGCGAGACGAGCATGGCAAAGATCGCGAAAACGACCGATGTCGCAAGATTTGCCAGCAGATCCGCGGTCGTGAACAGCTGCAGATAATGCGCAAGCGTGATGCCATCAGCGGAGAGGCCCGCATCGAGCCTGGTGATGCTCGCTTTCAGCAGAAACCAGACGGGCGGTACGACAATAAGTCCGAGGAGGACAGCCAGGCCCGGTCCAAGGAGACTGCCCTGCCTGTCACGAAGCGGCTTTGCGGATCGCTCCGCCTTCTGGGATATCGAATAGGTCATGGGAATGCCCGTCTACGGTCGATTACGGCGGTGGACGCTTCGAGCCTTATGCCCGAAGCGTCAAATGCTCATTTGCTGAAGAGATCGTCGTAGATTTTGACCCAGTCCTTGATCTTCTTTTCGTAGATGTCCGGTGTGACTAGGAAGATCTTGTAGTTCTCGCCTGGTACGAGATCGGCAACGCTCGACTGGGCCGACTTGTTTGTGGGTATATAGCCAGCTTTGGCCATGACCTTGGCGCCATCGTCGGAGAGGATATAGTCAATCAGAAGTTTGCCGGCATTCGGATGCGGCGCGCCCTTCGTCATGGCGACAAGGCCTACATGGGCGACAAGCGGCTCCATCTTGATCCACTCGACGGGAGCGCCCTGGTTCTTGCTGATAGCGGCATGGTAGTTGTAGATGCTGAGCACGAGCGGATTCTCGCCGGAGACGGCGCGATCTAGCACGACGCGCGGATTGCTCGGTATGTTGGCGATCTGCTGTCCAGCGAGCTTGTGCAGATAATCCATGCCCTTCTGCTCACCCATGGAATCCAGGACGGCGGCGATGAAGCCCGGAGGACCGCCGATGCTGGCCGAATTGGTCCAGGCCATCTTGCCCTTCCATTTCGGATCCAGCAGATCTTCGTATGTGTGCGGCGCGTCGGTGGCCGAGACCATGTCCGTGTTGATCGCGGGGCTCAACGGTTGGATGATGCTTGCGGTCCAGTATCCCGCAGGATCTTTGTAGGCCGGATCATAGTCCTTGGCGGCGTCGGGAGCGAAGGGCTGGATGAGGCCCGCGGCATGCACGGCGGCGTAGGCCGGCAGGGAATCGAAGACGTCGGACTTGGTGGCACTGGCCTTGCCTTCGTTGATGATGCGAAAGGCCGTTTCTTCCCAGGGAGCGCTGACGAAATTCACCTGAATTCCGTATTTTTTCTCGAAACCCTCGATGATCGCCTGCACGACCTGGTCGACGACCAGCGTCGTGTACCAGGTGACGCTTCCTTCCTTCTTGGCGGCATCAACCAGCGCCGCATCATCCGCGCGCGCTGCCGACGCACACATCAGGCCGGCCAGGGCTGGCAGTAAAATCAAAGCTTTCCGAAACATGGCGCTCCTCCTTGTCGCGAGGCAGACCCTTGTCGATGAAGGAAAATTCGTCAAACGAGTATATTTCGGCTCAATTGATGAAAACTCACACGACTAAGGATGCGGTTGAATCGCGACAGGATCTCCGAGGATTGCTCGAGCCGGAGGGATTGCGCGGCTGCCAGCTGAGGCCGGCATCTGCTGCTCCCATAATAAATGTCGCAGAGAAGTTGGGTGTCCTCCCAACGCACCCGGCACGAAAGGATACTATCTGGGAGACGGAAGCGACGTTCTGGCCGATACGAAAGACCACAAATAGTAGAAGCTGTAAAACTTCGTCAAACTACCGCGCCGTTTCCGCGTGCTCTTGAACAGGATCGAACCCTCGCTCCGTCCTCGAATTTATCTACATGCCTTTCGTTGCATAAGGTTCCATTATGGCGGGCACATTGATCGCCTCGCAGGACGCGGGATGGAGCCGGCAGCCCATCAGCTTATTCGCCTGCATCGAAGATGACTCTGCCAAATTTTACGGCGCCTTATAGGGCGTGAGGACGCCCCTTAGGTTAAGTCCAGGAGCGGTTGATCCCAATTTCAACCGTCTAGCCAAACCAAGCCTCATTGCCACCGACGTCGAATTGATAAAATCAACGTCAGCAAAGCTGAGGCCACATGGGCGACAAACTCCCGCGTTGAACTACCCATGCTCATCGCCATGCTTCCCACTTTAAAGCGAAATCTCTCGAGCAGCCGCATATCCGGTCAATCCGCAAATCATGTTCTCAGAGCGTCCTTCGGGTTGGCCCAGATCGCAGCTTCGGGTCGACTGGTGCCTCATGGGTGAAATGCCTGAGCCTGTAATCGCAACTTGACAAACTATAAAATCCGATACGATATACGAATTCATAAAATTCTCGCAGGTGCGGAGGAGGCAACCGTTGCAAGAACTTGGTGATGATAAGCGCGATATCCCGGATTCCGCTGCGACGGAGGTAAAGCGTATCGAGATATTCCTGTTCTCCTATCCGATGACCGGTGTCGATCGCGGCGGCATCGACATGCCCGGGGCAAAGTCCTCGCGCGCACGCCTCGCCGTATCCATCGAAACGCGCGACGGTGCAAAAGGCGCTTATGTCGGCGGCCAGGCCAATTCCATGGCGCAGGCTTCCGCCTGCGCCCGCGCCATTCTGGGAATGGACTGTTTCGCACGCGAAAAAGCCTATGAACTGATCCGGCGGCAGTTGCGCAAGGAAGATCGCATGGGAGCCGGTGTTATCGATATCGCCCTATGGGACCTTGCCGGACGGCGGTTGAATACATCGGTCGCGAACCTTTTGGGCGGCGGTAAGGATCGGGTGAAGGCCTATGCCAGCACTTGGTTCGGTGGAGACG
>JAGWJK010000583.1 GCA_028865845.1 Rhizobiaceae bacterium | reverse complement strand
CGGTACCCCCAATTTTGCCTCCGCTCCGGTTCCCTGCGCTCCAACAAAATCGGCTCCCCCACTCGCCGGCTCCGCCGATCGCTGCCGCGATCCTTGACCCCACCATGCCCCCATGACCGCGCGTGTCGTCTTTCACAAACGTCAAGGAGACGACGATGCTGCTGGAACAACACATAGAAGAGCTTCGCCTCGAACTGCGCGAAGCAATCGACCCCGTCGAGCGCCGGGAGATCGAAACCGAGCTGGAGCTGGCGCGCGCCGAGCTGGCGGTGATCATCGCCGAACAGGACGGCCGGCTCTCCAACGAGCCTCCCTTCTAAGGGAGGCATTTGTTGTGTCAGTAAGCCTGAACCGGCGGGTCGACCGCCGCCTCAGGCTAGAAGCTTCGCTTCACCAGGCGGTGTTCCGTCACCGATCAGGCTGTCCTCTTTCACAGGAAATGCGGTTTGGGGATGTAGCCGCGGCTTCGCTTCTGCCGCAGGATTGCCAAGAAAAGCCCAACCGCTTCTTCTTCCCGCTCAAAATGATGCACCAGACTTTGGCCGCGAAAACCGATCCGTCCCCAGCGACGGGTGAGGCACGCCTCGCCAAACAGGGTCGGCTCGATCGACATCGCATAGTATCGTGCCATGTTCTTCCTGGCGTCCGTGCGTTCGACATAAAGCTCATAGGGCAGCGCGATCATGAAACACAGAATCGGATACGGAAGACGTTGCGTCCAACGACATATTTGAATCGGTCGGTATCGATTGATTCATGGCGATGATGGTTTTCCGGTGCATGATCCGGGCGAGCCGCCTCCGATGGACGGCTCTATTCGCTTTTGCGAACGAAGCCCGCAAGCGGGTCTTCGCCGGTCCCGGTAACGATCCTCTCGCAAGTGTCTGATCGGCACGATCATTCCCCGCGGCCAGGCAGGAGGGCTGTCGCTCCGGCATGGCCTCTTTGACGGGCGACATCGCATTGGGGGACGCTGCCCAAATTGTCGGCGAGCCCTAAGCGGCATCCGGCCACCTCCAGGGTCAGGATCGTCGCGTCTCCTAAACGCATTTTTCAATTCTCTGGGAAGTTCAGGTATCGCCGAAGCGCGCGCTCGACGATAACGGAGGGAGACGTCTTCTGCTGAACCGCAAGCATCTTGGTGGCCATGATCACTGAACCGTCGATGTTGATCCTGAACCGCTCGGATTTCGTCTCTTTCGAAACCGCGCCATCGTTTGGCGCGTTCGCTGATGGATCGTCCGGGGGTTCCGATGCTGCGGGGGAGGGAGTCTTCTCCTCCGTCGAGTTGCTGGCTCCAGCATCGGGCTTGATCTCCTTCGGGGGCGATGAAGGCGTGCCGTATGTATCGCTCTTGCCGATTGAAGCGTCGATCAGGGAATCGAGATCGTTCAGATTGCGGCGTGAGCGCGAAAGGGGTGGCGATTGTGTCATGGATGGTCCCGGATCAGGCCGTCTGCTCGATGGTGGAGGTCATGTCGGTGATGAGGCCGATGATATTGTTCTGCGCCTTGGCGACCTGGTCGGCCTTGGACGGATCCCGCCCGATCGCGCTCAGTGTGCCGGCGTCCCGGGCGAACTGTTCGTAGACCTTTCTTGCCCGCACGAAGGTCGGCAACGTCGGCAGCTTATTGTCGCGGATCATCCGCACGGCATCCTGGAATGCCGTTGTGTTGGTGTCGATGCCATCGACGCGGTTGAGGACGAGGCGAAGCGGCGCGCGTTTCAGATTGGCCTCCGCCCATTCGAACAGCTTCACGGTCTCGACCATCTCGATGACGTTGGCCTTCGTCGGGACGAGGGTAAGGTCGCTCGCGACGATCGCGGCGATCAGAAGATCGTTCATCGATCCCTGAACATCGATCAGGATGACGTCAGCGTCAGTGCGCTTCAGGGCAGATTTCAGCTCTTCTGTCTTCGCCACCTCGACGGCGTGCAGGGTCTCCGGCAGGCTGCCGGCCTGCCTGCAGCGATTGACCCATTGGATGCATGATTGCTGTTTCTGGTCGGCGTCGACGATGAGGACATTGGCGCCGCTCCTGGCGAGTTCCGACGCGATTAGGAGGCAGAGGGTCGATTTTCCGACGCCGCCCTTGGTATGTGCGAATGCGATAATCGTCACTTTATGCAACCCATTTTTCCAAAATTATATATATATTAACTTAACAGGGTTGGCTTCATCTGCCAAGGACGGAATGGCCGGCGAGCCATGAAGGGCAGGGATGGCTTGTTGGCTGTCAAGGTCGTCGTGGTCCTCTCGCCCTTTGGGTCAGCGGGACACCATCCAGCTCGGGAGCCACGCCTGCCACCGGGAGCATGATGGCCCTCTCCGCCTCCGGTGGTCGGGATGGTCAGGCAGCCGCGATGCCCCAGATAGCCTTGATAGCCACCTGTGGCTCATGCGTCCGACGGACCACTGGGCCAGTCGTGGACATGCAGCCATGAAGGTCATTTTGTCCATTTCAGCCACACCAGCCGGCATAGCCAGTGAGGGCCATATAGCCATCTAAGCCATTGAAATAGCGTTGTTATTTGTAATTATGTGGTTGGCAGGATAGCAGTTTCCGTGATACGAAAACTGAACAGTGCCCGAAGCGGGCGATGTGGCTCTCCCGGCAGTCGCGGGACCGCGACCGGGAGAAAAAAAAGGCAGCGGCAAGAGGCTATGGCAAAGCGAAGCCCCCGGCAGAAAGTCATGCATGTGCGGTTGAGCGAAGCCGAGTTTGTGGCGTTCGAGGCCTTCTGCGCGGATGCCAACCTGACCGTCAGCGAGGTCCTGCGCCGTCTCGTCCGGCAAGCCGCAGGGTTGGGGCCGGCCTTCGATGGCGACGTGAAGGAGATCGTGCTCGCCCATGCCGAGGAGTTGCGCCGGGTCGGCGTCAATCTCAACCAGATCGCCCGCGTCCTGAACGGGAGGCGGGAGCCGCAATTCGAGGTGCTGCTGGATGGCGTCGGGCGATTGGCTCGGCTGGTCTGGGAGCAGGCGTCGGACATAAAGAACATGTGCGAGTCCGGCCGCGCGAAGGCGCAGCTGCAGGTCAACGCCGATGTTTGACCTCGATGTCTTCATGGCGCTGGTGGACGATCTCGAGCGCAGACGCACAACTAGGTCGGCTGCAGTGGTCATCTCAACGCCTACGGCGTCCCAGCAGACGCGGCCCCCACGGCCGAAGCGAAAGCGGACCGATGCAGGGGATAGCGGCTTGCCTGCCGTTGGTAAGCGCCCCTGGACGGGACCGGCCGCGCCGCAGGCGGATTTGCTGGAGGACGAGAGGCGGCGCCGCGCCGGGGGTGGGGGAGGGAAGAAGCCATCAGCAGCCGGGCCGCGCTTCGGAAGGGGAAATGGGAGTGAGGCGGCAGTCGATCGCTCCGGATCGAGTTTGCCTCCTGACGGTGCTGTCGGCGGGCGTGTTGCTCTTGCCTCCGGTTCCCAGCCTGCCGTCGTCAAGCTCGTGAGCTTTGCCGCCGGCCGTGCCCGAGTCAGCAAGCTTCTGACCTACCAGAGCCGGGGCGGCGAACTCGCCGTCGAGAATGAGGCCGGCGTCACCTCCGAAGGCCGCGACTGGATCGGGCAGCTTGCCGACGAGTGGTCCGAGGCCGATGGGCGCGAACCGTCGAAAGATGTACTGCGCCTGTCGATGACGGTAGACGCCTCTCGTTTTGCCGATAACGAGGCCGTCGGCGAAGCCCTCAAGACGGCGCTTGCCGGTCATCGCATCGCCTGGCGCAGTGCCGAGACCGACGCGGGTGAGGCGAGGGCGATCGAGTTGGTGGTGAGCGCCGCACGCCGACGGCAGCCCGGCGAGGAGAAAGCCGGGCGCATCTATGATAATCGCAAATCCCTGCATGCCCTGGACGACAGGCTGACGGCCGCCTTCGGCCCGGACACCGTTGTCGACGTGCATGGGTTCGCGCATGGCGTTGAGGGCGTTGCCCGCTATCTCGGCCAGCTGCGAAAGGGCGGCAGCCACAGTGTCATCGTCAACAGGATGGACCAATCCAGTCAGCCGGCCGCCGATCATGTCCTCGAGGGGGAGCGGTCCGTTCTCGACGAGGCGAAGGACTGGAAGCGCGATCTGAGATCTCAGGAGCGCCGGGATGTGGCCCATATCGTTCTCAGCGCCCGGCCGGGAACGCCGAAAGACGCTT
>JAGWJK010000582.1 GCA_028865845.1 Rhizobiaceae bacterium | reverse complement strand
GGCGCAGTAGTTGGCCTGCCCCGGATTGCCGGTCACGCCGACGACGGAGGTGATGTTGATGATGCGGCCGTAGCGACGGCGCATCATCGGATGGGTGAGCTCGCGCGTCAGGCGGAAGACGGCGGTCAGATTGACTTCGAGCACGGCATCCCAGTCCTCGTCGCTCATGCGCACGAACAGGCCGTCCTTGGTGATGCCGGCGTTGTTGACGAGAATATCGACGCCGCCGAGTTCCTCTTCGGCCTTGGCGCCGAGCGCCTTGACCTCATCGCGATTGGACAGATTGGCCGGGAAGATCTTGACGCGATCGCCAAGCTCGGCCGCCAGCGCCTCGAGCCGCTCCACGCGGGTGCCGTGCAGGCCGACGATGGCGCCTTGCTTGTGCAGGAGCCGCGCGATTTCCTCGCCGATACCACCGGAAGAGCCGGTTACCAGGGCCTTGCGGCCGGTCAAATCTAGCATTTGGTTTCCCTCTTTCCTTGAATGTCAGTATCAGCCGATGAGGCCGGCAAGTGCAGTGTCGATGTCGGCCGCCGTGTTCACTGCGATGCCCGTCACCGTTTTGTCGATACGGCGGGCGAGACCCGTCAGCACCTTGCCCGCGCCGATTTCATACAATGTTGTCACATTGTGGGCAGCGAACCATTCCACCGTCTCGCGCCAGCGTACCTGGCCGGTGACCTGCTCGACCAGCAGGCCGGCAATCTCGTTGGCGTCGGTGACCGGCGCGGCGCGCACATTGGCGATGACCGGGACGACCGGATTGGATTTGGCGACATCGGCAAGCGCGACACTCATTGCATCGGCCGCAGGCGCCATCAGGCTCGAATGGAACGGTGCGGAAACCGGCAGCAGGATGGCGCGCTTGGCGCCCTTGGCGGTCGCGAGTTCCGCAGCCTTTTCGACCGCTACCTTCTCGCCCGAAATCACCAGTTGGCCGCCGCCATTGTCGTTGGCGATCTGGCAGGAGCCGAGAGCCGAAGCCTCAGTGCATACGGCCGCGACATCAGCATGTTCGAGACCGATGATCGCCGCCATGGCGCCGACGCCGACCGGAACAGCGGCCTGCATGGCATTGCCGCGAATGCGCAGCAGCCGGGCCGTATCTGCGAGCGAAAACGTGCCGGCCGCGCAGAGGGCGGAATATTCGCCAAGCGAATGCCCGGCGACGTAGGCGACCTTTGCCTTCAGATCGAGACCGCGTGCCTCAAGCACGCGAAGCACGGCGATCGAGACCGCCATCAGTGCCGGCTGTGCATTGGCCGTCAGCGTCAGCTTGTCTTCCGGGCCGTTGAAGATGATATCGGACAGCTTTTCGCCGAGCGCCTCATCGACTTCCTGAAAGACGGCGCGCGCCTCGGCGAAGTTGTCCGCAAGTTCCTTGCCCATGCCAACAGTCTGGCTGCCCTGGCCGGGAAATGTGAAAGCAACAGTCATTATATTAGGCTTCCTTAGGGGTCGTTTCGCTTCCCAATGACATTGTTTGCGGCGGAGTCAATAGCGTTGCCCCTGTACGGGCAGGGTTTTGCAGGTGCGAAATTGCGCGATTTTCTTCTTGCGCTTGCTCAATTCGCGCCTAAATTCGCGCGATATTTCCGCCAAGTGACTTTCCCGTCAGCATCAGGGTTTTTCCATGAACTATAAGAATTTAGGTCGCACCGACATTTCCGTTTCGCAAATCTGCCTGGGAACGATGACCTGGGGCACGCAGAACAGTGAGGCAGAAGCCCATGAGCAGATGGACTATGCTCTGCACAAGGGCGTGAATTTCTTTGATACCGCCGAGCTTTACCCGACCACGCCGATCGGCGCGGGAACGCAGGGGCGCACCGAAGAATATATCGGCAGCTGGTTCGAGAAGACCGGCAAGCGCAAGGATGTCGTTCTTGCGACCAAGGTCGCCGGCACCGGCCGCGACTATCTGCGGGGCGGCCAGGGTGCCGATGCCGCCAACATCCGCGCTGCGATCGACGGCAGCCTGAAGCGGCTGAAGACCGACTATATCGACCTCTACCAGGTGCATTGGCCGAACCGCGGTCATTTCCATTTCCGCCAGAACTGGCGCTACAATCCCTTCACCCAGGACCGCGAAAAGACGATTGCCAACATCACCGAAATCCTGGAGACGATGGGCGAGCTGGTGAAGGCCGGCAAGATCCGCGCCGTCGGCCTCTCCAACGAAACGACCTGGGGCATCCAGAAGTATTTGACGATCGCCGAGCAGAAAGGCCTGCCGCGCGTCGCCTCGACGCAGAACGAATACAACCTGCTCTATCGTCACTTCGACCTCGATCTGGCGGAGCTGTCGCATTATGAAGATGTCGGCCTGCTCGCCTATTCGCCGCTCGCCGGCGGCATCCTCAGCGGCAAGTATGTCGGCGGCGCCCGACCGGCCGGCTCGCGCGGTTCGATCAACAGCGATATCGGCGGCCGTCTGCAGCCGCTGCAGGAGCCTCCGGTCAAGGCCTATCTGGAAATCGCCGCGAGATACAATCTCGACCCCGCGAAGCTCGCTCTCGCCTATTGCCTGACCAAACCCTTCATGACCTCAGTCATCATCGGTGCGACCTCGACGGCGCAGCTCGAAACCAATATCGGCTCCGCCTCCGTGACGCTGCCCCCGGAAGCACTTGCCGACATCGAGAAGGTGCACCGGCTTTATCCGCTGCCGATGTAATGTCTACCTGTAACGCCTTGCGCCGTTTGGAGCGAGGCGTTCCGGCCGGCGCTGCCGCGACGCCGCGTCAGCTCGTTGTGACACCATCGACCCGAAGCGCGTCGGCAAGGAAATTGACGAAGGTGCGGGCAGCGAGGCGCGCTGTCCGTCCCGACGGCAGATAGGCGTGAACCGGCAGATCCGCCGTCCGCCACCCCTGCAGCAGCCTGTTCAACGCACCGCTCTCCAGCTCCCGCCGGCAAGCCCATGACGTCGTCGATGTTATACCGAGGCCGGCGGTTGCTGCCGCAAGTGCGCCCTCGGTATCATTCGTCGAGATATGCGGCGTCACATCGAGCGTCACCGTATCGCCGTCACGTTGAAACTGCCACGACGAGGCACGGCCGGCGGCAGGCCCTCCGACGATCCGATGCGAGCGCAGGTCGTCCGGATGTTCCGGCGTGCCATGCCTGGCAAGATAGGCGGGTGCCGCCACGACGACGCGATGCATCCTTCCGATGATCCGCGACGTGCCGGTGGCATCGGGAAGATTGCCCACCCGAATACCGACATCAACGGCGTCGCGCACCATGTCCTGCCATGTGTCGTCGAGCAGCAATTCGACATGAAGCTGCGGGTGGCGTTCGGCAAAGGCCGAAAGCCTCGGAATGATCACGCGGATTCCCATGGTTGCCGGCATGCCGACGCGCAGCCGCCCGCGCAGTTCGCCGGCCTCGCGGACGCTGTTTTCCGCATCCTCCAGCGCCGCCAGGATCGGCTCCATTCGTGCCAGGAACTCCAGTCCGGCCTCCGTTGGAACGACCGCGCGTGTGGTACGCGCAAGCAGACGCACGCCGAGGCTCGCCTCCAGCTCGGCGATCATGCGCGACACCTGGGACTGCGCCAGTCCCGCCTCGCGTCCCGCCGCCGAAAAGCTGCCGAGCCTCGCAACACGCGTGTAGAGCTGCAGGGTAAGAATGTCCTTCAAGCTCGATACCCCTCTCAGGTCAGCGGCGACACATACATTCACGGCACGGCCGGGTCGGAGTTCCATGCCCATTTAGCATGGGCGGCACGCCAAACACACCCAATGACCTCAGTGAATAGGCCGAAAGCAGCAAATTAATGCTGATCCAGTATAAATGATAGCTTGAGATGACGGCTACCGAGCTGCCGCGCCGGAGCGCATCTTCTCCCCATCGGAAACGAAGCGCCCAACGAAGCCCTTCACCGACAAACAGACGGAAATCAGGAACCAATAACCTCTCATTCGGAAGGATCTCTAGTCATGTCCAAAAAAGTTCTCATCACAGGCGCCACGGGTGATACGGGTCGTGCAGCCGTCCGGGAATCGCTTGCGCTCGGCCTTCAGGTCCGCGCCATGGTCCGCCGCATCGATGCCCGCTCCGATGCGCTGGCCGCCCAGGGTGCCGAGATCGTCGTCGGCGATCTGCTCGACATCAACACGATCACCCCTGCCCTTGCAGGCATCGAC
>JAGWJK010000581.1 GCA_028865845.1 Rhizobiaceae bacterium | reverse complement strand
AAGAGCGATCCGACGCTGGACTATATCGACCTTATGTCCGTGGATCTTGTTCCCGTCGCCGCAAGCACGCTTCTTCCCGGTCTGTCCGCCAAAGAGATCACGCCGTCACGCCTGCAGCCCTTCGTCCAATGCGTCATCCGCGATACCGCCAGGCATTCGCAGCCCAGGGACTCTTATGTGCTCAAAGGCGCGCGGCACCTGACAGTCAGCGACCAGTTGATGAAAAAGCAGGTGATCCTCAACGGCATGGGCTGGGGACACATGCCGCTGTTCCTCGTCGAAGACGAAATTCGAAACGGATTGCTGGTCGATTTCACCAACGCGGACTTTCAGGGCGGGCGGATCGACCTCGCCGCCGCCCGCCGCAGGGATCGCCCGCACGGGCCTGCCGCCAATCGCCTATGGGATTATGTTACGGCGGAGGCTCCGCGTTTCCGGCAGGCGGAGTTTGCGGGCTGACGGGACGGCCGTCAGCTTTATGCCTTGGTGTATCCGGAGAGTTCACGGTCGCGGAACCTGCCGGCCCTTCGCTTTGGGCTCAGGGCGTTCGTCGCTGCAATCGACCCACTGGGTCGATTGCTCGGGCTATGCCCGACCGCTTCTCACCCCTCCAGCTCCTCGCGGAGCATTTCGAGTTCCAGCCATTCCTCTTCCATCTTCGTGAGGCTGCTGCGGAACTTTTCCATTTCGGCGGCAAGTCGGTTGAAGCTGGCGGGATCCTTGGTGAAGAGGTTGGGATCGGCCATCTTCTTTTCGCGGGCAGCGATCTCGGCTTCAGCCTTCGCCATTTCCTTCGGCAGGTTTTCGAGCGCGAATTTCTGCTTGTAGGAGAGCTTGCCCTTGCCCTTCGGCGCCTCGGCGCTGGCAGCAGCATCGGCCGCCTTCGGCTTGTCAGCGGCTTTTTCGGCGCGCTTGCGCTCCTCTACCGCACCCTTGCGCTGGGCGAGCATGTCGGAATAGCCGCCGGCATATTCGATCCAGCGGCCATCGGGCTCTTCAGGATTGGCTGGCGCGATCGTCGAGGTCACCGTGCGGTCGAGGAAATCGCGGTCGTGACTGACGAGGATGACCGTGCCGTTGAAGCCGGCGACGATTTCCTGCAGCAGGTCCAGCGTTTCGATGTCGAGATCGTTGGTCGGTTCGTCGAGGATCAGAAGATTTGTCGGCCGCGACAGGATGCGCGCCAGCATCAACCGGGCACGTTCGCCACCCGAAAGATTCTTGATCGGCGTGCGCGCCTGTTCCGGCTGGAAGAGAAATTCCTTCATATAGCCGCTGACGTGCCGCTGCTCGCCGTTGACAAGTAGGTTTTCGCCACGCCCGTCGGTCAGGTAGTTTGCCAGCGTTTCCTCGGGGTCAAGGCCCTCGCGCTTCTGGTCGAGCGTCGCGATTTCGAGATTGGTGCCGAGCTTCACCGTGCCGCTGTCCGGGGCCAGCTGGCCGGTCAGCATCTTCAAGAGCGTCGTCTTGCCGGCACCGTTCGGGCCGACGAGACCGATGCAGTCGCCGCGATGCACGCGGATCGAAAACGGCGCGACGATGGTGCGGTCGCCATAGGCCTTGGTGATCTTTTCCGCCTCGATCACCAGCTTACCGCTTTCCTGCGCGTCGGATGCCGCTGCCTGCACCGAGCCGAGCGCTCCCCTGTGGCCGCGATGGCGGGCACGCATGTCCTGAAGCTCGCCGAGACGACGCATGTTGCGCTTACGCCGGGCGGTGACGCCATAGCGCAGCCAGTGTTCCTCGCGCTCGATCGCCTTGCCGAGCTTGTGCTGCTCCAGCTCCTCCGCTTCCAGCACCTGGTCGCGCCAGGCCTCGAAGAAGGCGAAACCGCGGTCCAGACGCCGCGATGTACCGCGATCGAGCCAGACGGTCGCCGTCGAAACTTTTTCCAGGAAACGACGGTCGTGCGAGATCAGCACCAGGGCGCTGCGGGTCTTCTGCAATTCGCCTTCGAGCCATTCGATCGTCGGCAGGTCGAGATGGTTGGTCGGCTCGTCCAGGAGCAGAATATCCGGCTCGGGCGCAAGCACGCGTGCGAGTGCGGCGCGGCGCGCCTCGCCGCCCGAAAGCATCTTCGGATCCTCTTCGCCGGTCAGGCCAAGATGCGACAGCAGATAAGTGACGCGATAGGGATCGTCGCCCGGCCCGAGCCCGGCCTCGGCATAGGACGCGACGGTCTTGTAGCCGGAGAAATCCGGCGCCTGTTCGAGATAGCGGATCGTCGACGACGGATGCCGGAACACCTCGCCGGACTGCGCCTCGGCAAGACCGGCTGCGATCTTCAGAAGCGTCGACTTGCCGGAGCCATTGCGACCGACCAGGCAGATCTTGTCGCCCGGCTCGACCTGCAACGAGGCGCCTGCCAAAAGCGGCGCGCCGCCGAAGCTCAGGAAGATGTCGTCGAGTTTCAGGATAGGGGGGGCCACAATCAGACTCCAGAAAAATCATAGGGGCGGGCAAGGACGATCGCCCTGCCGCTGCCAAGCGAAAATTGCACCGGGCCTTCCGCTACGTTGGAAATGGTGCGCGACGCGCCGAACGGCAAATGAAAATCGCGCAATGGATAGCGTGCATTGTGAATGAACAGGCCCGTCAGATCGCTGAAGCCGAGGACGGAAAACAGCGAACCGGCCGGCAAATCCAACTCCATCTCCCCCGGCCGAAGCGGCACGGCCTCTTCATCGCCGGAGGTCAGCAATATCTCGAAGCCTTTTTCGGCCAGCTGAACGCCGTAAAGCAGATGCTGGATGGCATGGTCCGAACGTTCTCCGCCCATCGCACCGGCAAGGATCAGACGCCTGGCGCCGCGGTCGATCGCCTCGCCGATGGCAATTTCGCCGTCGGTCGCGGCCTTGGCTGCGGGATAAGGCTGCTTCGGCACGTCGGGAAAGGCACCACGCAGGTCCGCGGGCGTGGAATCGAAATCGCCGACCCAGAGTTCAGGCGAGGCCTCCAGCGCCAAGGCATGACGCATGCCGCCATCCGCGGCGATGAATCGGCTGCCGGCGGTTGCGGCACGCAGCCGGTCCGTCAGGCGAAGCGCCCCGCCGAGAAGGATGGTGAAGGTCGTGGACTGGCTCATGCGCCAAGGCCATAGCGCAAAGACCCGTGCCTAGGGAAGAGCGCTGTTGTGAAGAACGGCCCAAGAACGCTCAGCAGCAGTGCTCAGCTGTCGGTTTCCTTGATGCGCGCCTGGAAAACCTGCTCGTAGCCGCTGACATATTTATCGAACAGCAGAGAGAAGGTCTCCACATTCTCGGCGGACCAATCGGCAAGGATGCTTTCGATCACCGAAAACTTCTGCGCCTGGATTTCCGACAGCAACCTCTGCCCGAGTGCCGTCAGCACCACGATGATCCGGCGCGCATCCGCCTGCGATGCCTTGCGCCGCAACACGCCGCGCGCCACCATGTCGGCGACGATGCGGCTTGCCCGCGACGGATCGATGCGCATGGTTTCGGCCACGGTCCCAACCGTGACTTCGCCCGTGGCTTCGGCACGGCGAACCGCGTCGAGCACGTCGAGATGCGACAGCTCCAGTCCCGGCGCCACGCTCTCGATCGCGAGCCGTCCGATCATCCGGCGGCCGGTCAAAAGGCGCATGCGTGTCATCACCTGCCCGATGCGCAGGATATTTTCGTCTTCGGCGGCCGAGGTCTCTTCGACTTCACGTGTATTGATAGCTGATGTCATGGTGCGACCATATCATTTATGTATCGAAATTAAAATATGCCGACAGCATTCACCTGTCATTGACAATTATATGCTAATGGCACATATATTGCTCCGTAGCATTCGACTTCGGAGCTGTCGAAGCATGATGCTGCAAGATTTAAAGAACTGGAGTGGTCTTGGCGCGCTTCGTCGAAAGCGCCGCGCCCCAGGCAAGTTCGGAATTCTCACCCCATGGATATGCAAGCAAAGCCAGCACCGCTCGTGGCGGATCACCGCCGTAGGCTCATTCTCTTCTTTTTCCTGATGACCGCCATGTTCATGGCAACGCTCGACAACCAGATCGTGTCGACGGCGCTGCCGACCATCGTCGGTGAATTCGGACATCTGGAACGCTTCGGCTGGATCGGTTCGGCTTATCTTCTGTCCCTCTCTGCGGTGATGCCCGTCTATGGCAAACTCGGCGATCTTTTCGGCCG
>JAGWJK010000580.1 GCA_028865845.1 Rhizobiaceae bacterium | reverse complement strand
AAACGAGGCCCACGAAAACTCCATTCGTTGGCGACACCCGACGGAAGATCCTCGAGCCAGCCGAACCTCCGGCCCGGGAAATAACCCCACACAGCCGTCGCAACGGGCATGGCGACGTGCCATTTCAACAACAATTGCAGCCGCTGGCGCTGCGCATAATCGGCCCACCAGGCATATTGCGCACCGACCGTCAGCATCCGATCCACGAGCGGCGCGCTCTTCGCCAATCCCGGCAGAAAGCCGCCGATGCTATGGCCGACGACTGCGAGACTGCCGCCTTCCCGGCGATTGCGCATGAAGCGCACGGCCGCATCGAAGTCCATCGCGCCCCAATCCCGCCAGCGATAGCCGCAGCCTTTGAGACGATCCGGCCGCGAAGCGCCGATGCCGCGATAATCATAGGTCAGCACATCGAAGCCGTGGGTGGCGAGGAAACGTGCATAGCGATGGTAATAGCGGGCAAGCACGCCCGTTGCCGGATTGATGATGACACTGCCGGCGGAACCGCCGTCAGGCGCTCCCCATAAATGCGCGCCGAGCTTCACGCCGTCTCGACAATAAATGTCGACCGGCATCTGCTCTGCTGCGGATATCTTGCTCGTGACATCGTTCATAGCCGCGACGATAGGAGATCGGCCGCCTTGAGTATATTCACTGGTCGGTATACATCAGGGCATGAGCAACACGCCCATTCCAACACGAGAACGCCTGATCGAAGCGGCCGGCAAGCTGTTTTACGGTGAAGGGATCCGCGCCGTCAGCATGGATGCAGTCGCGGACAAGGCCGGCGTTACCAAGCGCACACTCTATTATCATTTCCGCAGCAAGGACGATCTGATCGCCGCCTATCTGGAGACGCGCGATCAGCCGAATCTCGCCCTGTTCCGGCGCTGGTTTGCCGAGACCGAAGGCGGGCTGGCCGAAAAAGTCGTCGGCATCTTCCGTCATCTTGCCCAGTCTGCGCGGCATCCCAAGTGGAAAGGCTGCGGCTTCCTGCGCACTTCGGTGGAACTAGTCAACTTGCCCGGCCATCCGGCGATGAAGGCGGCGCGTGCACATAAGCAACGCGCCGAGCAATGGTTCGCTGAGGTCTTCGAGGAGGCCGGAATCGCAAGAGAACTCTCGCAACAACTGGCACGACAGGTCGTCCTGCTGATGGACGGCGCCTTCGCCGTCGTACTGCTGCATCGCGATGCGAGCTACATGGAAGCCGCCGGCGATGCAGCCGCCCGCCTTGTCCGGGACACAGAACAACGGCAGTTGGGGTGACGGCGCTCGCGCCGCAGGCCGCGTGAAGATGCTGGTCATCCGGAAGCAGCCAGCAGGGCAGCCTGAGCCGGGACAGATCCGAGGCGGGATCCCGGCTATTCGTAAGATTGGGGTGCCTTTCTGAAGCTTGGCCAAAGATCCGGATCATGGCCTGTCACCACCATGGCGCCGGTCTTGTCGGCGATCGCGCGGAGTTTTTTCACCGAACGGGCAACGTCGGTGGCCGATGTCATGATGCCCGGCAGCGCCGTTTCGTTCCAATGGTCCATCGTGTAGGCGGCGTCGATGGTCAGCAATATCGCTCCGGTATCGGCGAGCGTGACCAGAAAGGATTGATGGCCAGGCGAATGCCCCGGCGTGAAGATCGCCTTGATGGCACCGTCCCCATAAAGATCGAAGTCATCGGTGGAGTCGCCTTCGAGAAAGAGCCATTTCGTGCCCGGCTTTTCGATATCCTTGCGGATATAGCCGCCTGCCGCAAACCAATCTGGCGCGCGGGCGTATTCATATTCTTTTCGCTGAACGATATGGGTGGCGTTCGGGAAATGCCCGAGCGCACCGGTATGGTCCAGATGCAGGTGCGACTGCAGGACATAGCGCACATCCTCGGCCTTCAGGCCGTGTCGCTGAAGCTGCTCTGCGCAGCCATCGTCCGGCTCCATCAAAGGCCAGCATGTGTCGGCGACGGAGCCCCAATGTCCCCTCGCATCGCGCGCAGCTTCGACGGCCACCCCGCCATCGATGACAACGTTGCCCTCGGGATGAGTAACCAGAAACCAGGGAACGGGGATGACCAACTCCTCCTGGCTTGCGCCGAGCCTGATATCAACCTGTTTCTGCCGAAGCCAGCCGGTCTGGAACATATATAATCTGACGCTGTTCATTCGCTTTCCTCAAAGCCCGACCCTGTTTGCCGTGCGAAAACACCCGCCCCTCCCGAAAGCTGGAACGCGAGCTTTCGCTACGCCGAGAATTTACGAAACGCAGACAATTGAGGAAAACGAATTCCACAAACGATGCTATTGAGATAAACTCAATGCATGATCATGAATTTCGATATCGCCGTCCTCCGATCCTTTGCGCTGATCGCCCAGGGACGCACATTCGCCGAAACAGCTGATCTCGTCGGCCGGTCGCCATCGGCAATCAGCCTACAGATCCAGCGCTTGGAAAGTGAGCTTGGCGCACCTGTATTTCGAAGGAATAGTCAGGGTGTCGAACTGACGATGGCTGGGGAACGCCTTCTCGGCTACGCCAACCGCCTCATCCAGGTCAATGACGAGGCATCGCTGAGCGTACGTTCCAGCGAGCCGCAAAAGATTGGCTTCGGCGTGACCCAGGATTTCGCCGAGGGTGCGTTGCCCCAGGTGCTGCAGCATTTCGCGCTTGAACATCCCGATGTCGATCTCACCTTGCGGATTGACAGCTCCAAGGCGCTCGTCGAGGCCGTGCATCGGGAGGAAATCGACGTTGCCATTGCGCTCGCACGCGACGATGCCGTCAATCAGGGCGTCATTGCAGATGCGCCGATGATCTGGATCGGACGACACGGTTTTCGACACAACCTGGACAAGCCGTTGCCGCTGGCGCTGCTGGAGCCGCCATGCTCATTCCGAACGGCGGCACTAGATGCCCTCGGGGCCATCCGGCGCCCCTATCGGATAGCGGCCTCCGGCCCCAGTCTTGGCGGCACCGTCGCGGCGGCGAAGACCGGCCTTGGCATCACAGTTCGAACAAAGCACCTGCTGTCGCCGTTGCTGATCGATCTCGGCGACGAACTCGATCTGCCGCAGCTTTCCACAATGACTTTCTGCCTCTACTCCCGGCTGAACGAACGAAGGCCCGCACGCGACGACCTGATCGCCCTGTGCAGGCGCTATTTCCACGCTTGAGCGAGCCCTGCCGGAATGCTCCGGCAAGGCTGCCAAATCTTAAGACGTCGCACTTGCCGCGCTCAGCACCGCCTTGACGGAGGCGGTGGCGACGTCGCTATCGATGCCGACGCCGAAAATACGGGTACCGTCGGGACGGCTGCAGTGAAGATAGGCGGCCGCCTGGGCGTCGGTTCCCCGCTTGATCGCATGTTCCTGGTAATCGATCACATCGAGATGAATGCCGAAGCTCTCCGCGATGGCACTGATCGTTGCGGAAATCAGTCCATTGCCTCGGCCGCTGACCGTGATCTCCCGCCCGCCATGGCGGACCCGGCCGACGAAAATCCGCTCCGCGTTCCTGCCGTGCCTGATGTCGTCGCCGTACTCGACGAGCTCGAATGGCCGCGGCGCTTCGATATGATAGGCCTTGGAGAATTCCGCCCAGATGTCCTCAGCCGTCAGCTCGCGGCTTGTTTGGTCGGCCAAACGCTGCACGCGCTTGCTGAAGTCGATTTGCAGCGCACGCGGCAACCGCAATCCCTTGTCCTGTTCGATGATCCAGGCAACGCCGCCCTTGCCGGATTGGCTGTTGACGCGGATGACCGCCTCGTAGGTCTCGCCGATATCGATCGGATCGATCGGCAAGTAAGGCATTTCCCAGATACCGTCGTTGCGGCTTTCATGGGCCGAAAACCCCTTGCGGATCGCATCCTGATGCGACCCGGAAAAAGCGGTATGAACGAGCTTTCCTGCATAGGGATGGCGCGGATGGACGGGCAGCGCATTGCAATGTTCGACGAGGTCGACCACGTCTTTCATCGCCGGAAAATAGAGTTTCGGATCGATCCCCTGCGTGTAGAAATTGAGCGCGAGGGTCACGAGATCGACATTGCCGGTCCGCTCGCCATTGCCGAACAGGCAACCCTCGACGCGGTCCGCACCGGCAAGTAGGGCCTGCTCCGTCGCCGCCACAGCAGTACCGCGATCATTGTGGGGATGCACGCTGATGATGA
>JAGWJK010000579.1 GCA_028865845.1 Rhizobiaceae bacterium | reverse complement strand
CGAGCGCATCGTCGGCGGTCTGATCGACGTCATCTCGAACGTTCGCAACGCTGCCTGATCGGCGGAGCGGTTTTCTACAATTCGCCAGTACCAATGACCGCCTTTCGCAGGCGGTCATTTTGTTTGTGGGCACCGATACCTGCGAAGATAGGGCCTGCGCAGGGCATCCATTATTGAAACACCTCGTCGGGATAGGCTCCCCAGATGAGGTTCTGCCTGACATAGCCGCGGGTCGAATGTCTCTCCACCGAAACCTGGCACCAGGCGCCTGTGCACGAACGCAGCGAGAGCAGCACGCCGGGCTGCAGTTCGGCGACGACAGAGGCTGACGATCGCGGGTTGCTGCGCAGCATGGCGTTGGTCTTGAGCCAGGGGCCGACCAATCCTGTCCGTCGGCCGGAAAGGAGAGCGAAGTGCATCCAGCCCGTGGTTCCTGTGCTGTCGCGGACCTGCCGCCAATGGCCGTATTCGTCGATGAGCTCCAGTGGAAGGCCGGACTTCAGGTAGATCCATTTGATCGGATAGATCGTTCCGGGCCCCACACGCAGCCGCGCTTTCTGTGGTTTGAGCGAGACGTAGCGAGGAATAGGCAGGCCGGTTTCCCGTCCCCTGTTCCATGCGACCGCTGCTATCGACTTGTACGGGACCGGCTCGCTATGGGTGGCCGA
This sequence comes from Rhizobiaceae bacterium, assembly GCA_028865845.1. Lineage (GTDB taxonomy): Bacteria > Pseudomonadota > Alphaproteobacteria > Rhizobiales > Rhizobiaceae > Rhizobium. The sequence continues at coordinate 3,489 of JAGWJK010000579.1, read as the reverse complement.
GACGATGGATATCAATAGAAGGCAAAGGCCAGCGGCGAGCTTGCAGAGATAGGTCAGTGCTGCTTCTCCATGTTTCCTCCCGGCAGGGCATGGTAGCGAGGCGATTGTTACGAATTGATTGAAAGAGGGCGTGGCATGAGCCGCCTGCCGGACCGCCGAAGGGTAAGCCGCGGACGATTCTACTTTGGGTATGGGGTTGTTATTTAATAATACCTAATATTTGATTTAAGTATTGGTTGTATCGCGTTAAAGTAAACATTCATAGTTAATCGGCTTTTAACTCTTATCCTTCATTATCCATGTCATGTCTTTCAATTGGCGGACGGTTTGTCGTGCCAATGGCAATAACTTGGAGCCGAAGCCATGATGAAAACTTTGATTGGAGCCGTTGCGGCTCTGCTTGTTGGCACTTCCGCCTTTTCCGCCGACCTTTATACGCCCGAGCCGGTGCAGCAGGCTCCGGAAGTTGCCGTTAGTCAGTCCAACGGCTGGTATCTGCGTGGCGACGTCGGCTATGCCTTCACCGACCTGCGCGGTGCCAACTACTTCCAGGGCTCCAACTCCAACATGCATGATTTCGACAGCGCCAAGCTCGACGACAATTTCACGCTCGGCGGCGGTGTCGGTTATCAGGTCAACAACTACCTGCGTACGGACGTGACGCTGGACTATCTGTTCAAGTCCGACTTCAACGGCTCGACGAAGGGTAACTGCGGCGGTTGCGGCCCCGATTTCAGCTCGGTTGCGGCGACGTCCCATGACAAGACCTCGCTCACGGCTTACAGCCTTCTCGCCAACGCTTATGTCGATATCGGCACCTACGGTATCTTCACGCCTTATGTCGGCGCCGGTCTCGGCGGTACTTATGTCAAGTGGGACAAGCTGAAGAACACCTCGTGCTCCGACGCCGACTCGAGCTCCTGCGATTCGACGGTAACGCACAACGGTCGCGGCAGCTGGCGCTTCACCTACGCGCTCATGGCCGGTACGTCGATCGATCTCACCTGTAACCTGAAGGCCGATGTCGGCTATCGTTTCCGCCACGTCGAAGGCGGCGATATGTTCGGCTATGCCGAAAACGGCGGCCCGGGCTACGACAAGGGTCTCAACCTGCACGAAGCCCGCGTCGGCGCCCGCTACATGTTCGGCGGTTGCCAGACCGCAAGCTACATGCCGCCGGCCGATATTCCGGCTCAGCAGCCGGTCTACAAATAAGCTCTTCGTTTCAAGACAAGCGTAAAAGCCGCCCGGTCATCCCGGGCGGCTTTTGCGTTTGGGCCATCCCTCCGTACGCCCGCGCCGGCGAACGCGGCTCTCAATTCCGATCCGTAATTTTATGCGCCGCGTTAAGCAATTCAGCAGCGCCTTAAATCTTCATTAACCATGAATTCCTTATGGTTAATGAAATGACAATGGTCGTTTTCCGCTCGATCTCGCCGTTATCGGGATGAGGAGCGGAATGATGGGGATCGATCGATATCGATCTGGAATGCGGGCGTCAGTCCGAGGATGGAAGGCGAGGGGTAATGATCCGTTTCGACGCTTTGGCGCTGGCCGCGATGATGGCGGGCGCATTTGCGGGCACCGCGTTTGCCGCCGATCTGTCGCCCACCGTCAAGATGCCGGAGGTCAGCGTCAAGGATGCGCAGGGCTGGTACGTTCGCGGCGACTTCGGTTACGCCGTCAATGCCAGCCATGACGATCCGACGTTTCGCAGCTACGATCCCGTAGGCGGCGATTATGATTCAGGCCACTTCGACAGCGATCGTTTCGGCGGCGATTTCTCCGGCGGCGTCGGTGTCGGCTATCAGTTCAACGACCTCCTGCGTGCAGATATCACCGGCGATTATTTCAGCGGCGATTTCAAAGGAAAGATATCGAGCGACGCACCCTGCGCCGGCGGCGCAGCAGGCACGGGCTGCTCGACCAAGGCACGCTCTTCGTTTACCGCAGGCAGCCTGATGCTGAACGGCTATGTCGATCTTGGCACGCTTGCAGGCTTTACGCCGTATCTCGGCGCCGGCCTCGGCGGTACCAGGGTCTCATGGGATCACGTCAACGTGGTCGGTTCCTGCGTCGGAGGCGTTGCCGGCTGCGGTGGCGCCGCTTCGGTCAGCAACCGTTATTCCGGCGGCAGCGACTGGCGCATGACCTATGCGCTCATGGCCGGCGTCGCCTACGAGGTGGCGCCGAACATCAAGGTCGATCTTGGCTATCGTTTCTCGCATGTCGCCGGCGGCGATATGTTCGGCAGTTCGTCCGCCGACGGCACCAGCGGTCGCGATGGCGCGTTGTCGCGCCATGAAATTCGCATCGGGCTCAGAATTACCACCTGGTAGGGGTTTTCTCAGGGCGTCTTGAGCACGTAGGCGATGCGGCGGAAGAAATCCAGCGTGCGGAAGATATGCGCGGGGAGGCGGCGCCACGCCGCGGATTTGGCGGCCCGATAGTCACGACGCCAGCCGATCATCGTTGTCCGTTGCAGCGGACTGAAGCCGATCAGGTTGGCGCGTGTCGTGAAGATGGACAGCCGCATGTCCCAGCCGCGCTCGACGGCGACATCCCAGGGAAGCGACATGACGGCAAGTGACTTGACGATCTTCTCGGCGCCTCTGCGCGTGACGAGATAGCATGCCGTCGAACCCTGCGGGCCGAAGAGGCAGCGGCCGATCATGTCGCCATTGCCGCTGCGGGCAAACCCGCGAAAACCGTTCCAACGATGATTGACCAGCTTGATGAGTTCGGCGCTGGGAGCCGCTTCCTTCGCGGCGGCAGCGCGCTCCAGGAAATCGCCGTCCAGCAGGATGTCATCTTCGATGATGATAGCCGAGTCGTGACCGCTCGCCAGAAATTGCCGCAATGCCACGAGGTGGCTGCGATAGCATCCATATTCGCCGGGCAGGATCAACCTGCCATGCCGGCGCTGAAAGCGGGCGTGATCGACGTCGATCCACCGATCCTGCGGCAGAAGCGTGCCGTCGATACCCTCTACACGTTCGATCTCGATACCGAACTCGCGGCTCTGCCGTTGTATCTCAGCCAGTCTTTCCGTCGCTCGATCGATATTGATGAGATAGACGGGTAGCGGCTGCGCAGGCGTGCTGAGAGGTTCGGATAATGCGGCTTGATACATTAGAGACATTTGTTTTTCATCTATCGGCGCAAATCCATCTAACGCCCATAACATATGATTTTGTATCTTTAAAGAAGCCAACTTTAGTATGGCTGACGCAACGTCATCGGGCCGAACGAAAACAATCTTTCGTGTCTTCCGCGCACGAATATGTGAGGACGCATGCTTGCGCATTTTTTCTTGCGCTCGTCCTCGACTTCCAATATATCCGGCGGCGGGACACTCCTCCCCAACGAGGAGCTTTCTATCTGAGAGGATAGCATCATGACTAAGCTCGCCAAGCCGGACATCCGTCCGAATAATACCCATTTCTCTTCTGGCCCCTGCTCGAAGCGCCCCGGTTGGACGCTCGATGC
>JAGWJK010000578.1 GCA_028865845.1 Rhizobiaceae bacterium | reverse complement strand
GGTGCCCGATCGGCAAATTCTTCGAATGCGGCGGCCGGGCGAGGTTGCGAACCCGCTCAAGATTTGTTTAAAGAACTTCATCTGGGCGACGAAAGCGTCACCCACGTAAGCGTTAACGTCACTCAACGCGTATGATCGAACGGCCAAGCGGTTTCGATCTGCGCGACTGTGTCCTGCGGATCGAGGCTGTAACGGCCTGAAAGGACACTGATGCAAAACGACGCTACCTCCAAGCCATCCGTCGGAACACCGAGCATCGAGCGCGTGCGGCATGAACTCAAGAGACGATCGCTGACCGTGAGGGACGTCGCTAAGCTGACGCCCGGCATGCTGCGTATCCATTTTACGAGCGACGATCTCGGCGATTTCGTCAGCGCCGCACCCGACGACCATATCAAGGTCTTCGTACCCGGCGATAACGATACGATCGAGCGTCGCGACTATACGCCGCGCCGCTTCGACACGGCAGAAAGAACGCTGGCAATCGATTTCGCCGTTCACGATGCCGGGCCGATCACGCAATGGGCGACGGCGGCGCGTCCGGGCGACACGCTCGATATCGGCGGGCCACGCGGCTCGGCGGTGATTTCCGGCGTCGAGCGATGGCTGCTTATCGGCGACGAAACGGCGCTGCCGGCAATCGGCCGCCGGATCGAAGAGTCGACATCGGGCATGCAGATCACTAGCATTACCGCGGTCACAAGTGCCGAGGACGAGCAGTCCTTCGATACCAAGGCTGATCTCACCTGCCTTTGGGCTCATCGTCCCCTTTCCGAAGCGACCGATGCCTCCGCCTTGCTCGCCCTCGTCAAATCCGTCGATCTTCCGACTGGGACCTTCGTCTGGGTTGCCGCGGAGGCCTCCGTCACCCGGGCTATCCGGGCTTACCTTGTCGAGGAGCGCGGTTACCCACTCTCCTGGATCAAGGCATCCGGCTATTGGGTGAAGGGCAAATCCGACGCGACCGAGAAGTTCGATTGAGAACGGCGTTCGTGTCATTCCAGGGCGGCTCGAAAAGGAGCGGCTCTAGAAATTCCCCGGTATCCAGCTTCCGTGCAAGCCCTGGGGGATACGTCGCGGCAGCCTGACAACGGCGATCGGGTCGGCATCGACGTGGCGGGCGTCGAGGAGGACGAGATCGCTGGTATTGCCTGCGATGTCGTAGACGAAGGTCGCAAGGTAGCCGTCGTTTTCCCGTTCGCCATGGCCAGATGGAATAAATACGGCTTCGCCGATGATCCGGTTGCCGAAGTCGTGGATACCGACCGCCCCGCTCTCGCTGTTGATCTTCAGCAGGCTGTTGTAGGTGGCCGAGGGCGGGCTTTCGAGACGTAGGGAAGCGGTAAGCGTCGGCAGATAGGAAAAGCGGCTGGGCAGGGCTTCGAACGCGTCGTTGATACGTGGAAATTCAACCGTGAGGCTTGAAACAGGCGCATCTGCGATCGAGCGTTTGGCGAGGTCGATCTCCATCCGGTGGAACAATGGCGGTGTCGTCGACCGCGGTCCGCCGGCAATCCTCAGGCTCTGGTGGCGCACGTAGTCGACGACGATCTGGCAGCCGCGCTCGAAGCCATTTGCGAAGTGGAACACGAAAAAGGCCTCGAGTTCCAGCCAGATCGGTTTGCCGCCATCGAGCGGCAGCACCGCGAGCGGGTGCCGAGATCCGGACGCCACTGGAGAAAGGATTGTCCGCTGGCTGCCGCCGCCATGTCGAATATGGCTGGCCCAATCAGCAGGACGATGAAACGGTCGGTCAGCACGAAATCATGGATCATGCTCGCCGACGGAAGTGTCAGCGGGAGGGATCGCGTCAACCTGCCGGACGGATCGATCTCGTGGAAACAGACGGCCGGGTCTTGCACCGAATATTCCAGCGCGAACAGCACGCCGGTGCGCGGATGACGCCTATTGTGGGCGCCAAGCGAAATCGGCTCGGCTGTGCCGGCAGTCCACTCACCGAGCGTTTCCAATTCGGCGGTGAGTTCGTAAGCCGGCGACGCCTCGCTGAGGGCAAGCAAATGGTCGCCGTGGCGAAGCACATTGATGAAGGCGCCGTTCTTGAAGAAGTCGGGGTCGCCGGGCTTCAGCAGCGCCGGATCGATCGGTCCCGACTGGCGAAAGCCACCATAGACGGCGCGTCCGGCACGGCGCTCCACATCCAGGGCGCGGGTGCGCACGAAGCGGTTCTTGTAGCGCGCGCGACCGTTGTTGAAATAAACCGCATGGATCATGCCGTCGCCATCGAGCGGATAGGTATAGGACACCGGCTTGAATTGTGGATTGGGACCGTTGCGCATATAGGCGCCGCTTAGATCCGGCGGAATTGCGCCCGAGATCACCTGCAGGTCGGCGACATCGAGTTCGGACTGAATGGGCGCGAAATTGCCGCTGAGATGAGGATCGTCCGACGTCCAGAAGGCTTCGCCGGCTCTTTGATGCGGAGGCATGACGCTATTCATCTTGAACTCCTGCCGATATCGGCAAAACTCAATCGAGTGAATGGCTGACACCGCCAGGGGAACCAAGGGTGACGCGTATCATCCTTGACGACATTTACATCGCAATATTTACATTGTAAATATCATATATCCAGATTTCCCGTTTGCGCGACGAGACCAATCGCGACCTCGCGGAAAATCCGGGAAGGGCTACTTGTTCTTGAGAAGCCAGATTTTGCCGGCCATCGTTATCCCACGACCTGCGCCAGCGCCAAGAGGCTCTACAAAGCCGAGTTCGGTCAACTCGATCATGGTTTTGGTGGGCACGGATTTGATCTTTTGCGGTCGCTCGCGAAACCGATCGGTTTTCGCGTAAGTCACGACGGCATTCAGATGCGTCCATTTCTTGGTGTCCTCGGAATATAGATCCCCATCCGAGGCGAGCTTCAGGCTCCTTATTTGGATCGGGGTAAGTGTAATCGTGTTCAATGGTCTATCCTTGGAACGGGTAGAGTTGGTGTGAAGAAGAGCTGGAGCTTGTCGCGACTGATAATACCGTTTTTGTTCGGATATGAAGCGGCACAGAAATAAATCCGGCGCCGAGGATTTGTTCAGTCGTCAGCCTTGGCGAGCCTCGCGAGCCGCATAGCGGCGATCCCGTTCAGCTTTTCGTGCAGCTTCATCGGCGGTGGCGCGCAAGATGCCGTCGTTGATTTCCGCTTGCCGCAGTTCAGCTTCAGCTTTCGCGCCGGCTTCTACCTCAGCGGTGACCGCTGCCGCTTCAGCGAGAATGCGTTCGTTCTCGGCCAGTTTGGCAGCGTCGCGCGCTCTACGCAGAAGCTCTCTGGCGCCGGCGATCGCTTCGCGGGCGGCAAGTCGCTCCTGCATGGCAGGATCGGTCGATTTCGGCGCAGAGGCAAATTTCGCCAACTGCCGCTGCTTCGCTTCCGCCGCAGTATTGCGGCGCTCCACAAAGCTCCTGTCGTTCGAATGTCTCACAATGTGTCTTCCCGTTTGATTGTCGTGAACCGCAAGCTCAGCGGGAGCTGGTGCCAAGAGAAATGCTCATGGACAGCCATAGTGGCGCTTGGACCAGGGACGAAAAAAGGCCAGACATGTGTCTGGCCTCTTCAAAATTCCATGCTTCCATGCCGGCAAATGCAGGTCCACGGAAGCCTTGAGAATTAGGCCGCTCTCAGCTGTCCGGCGGACATCTTGCCGGACTTGTGGTCGCGCTCGAGTTCGAAGCCAAGCTTCTGGCCTTCAACAACCGAGCTCATGCCGGCGCGTTCGACTGCAGAGATGTGGACGAAAACGTCCGCGCTGCCGTCGTCGGGCTGAATGAAGCCGAAGCCTTTGGTGGAGTTGAACCATTTTACGGTGCCAGTGGTCATAACGAGTCCTTTCCTAGCAATAGTGAGAAGCCACCGTGCGACGCACGATGGTCAATTTTCGACGTTTGAAAGGGGAAGTTCGTCACGAAGCGCAAGGCGCAGCAAAAACAAATATCGGCAAACAAAATATCGACATGTGGTATGTACAAAAGGGCTATTGAAAAGTCAACCTTTTGTTTTTGTGAACGAGAATAAACCTACTTCAGGTAGTATTTGTAATAGCTGAAATCAGATACGCACGCCGCTGACGCGGGCGGCCTGTGGCCGCCCGCGTCAGACCCGCTTATTCCGCCGGCGCCGCTTGGCGCGCAGCGGACACGATCCGGC
>JAGWJK010000577.1 GCA_028865845.1 Rhizobiaceae bacterium | reverse complement strand
ACCTTCGAAGAGGGGCTCGCCGGCATAAGCGCGATAAAGCAGTTTAACGCCCTCGGTGGTCCGCTCCCGCCGCTGTTCAATCGGCACTCCGAAGGTTTGAAAAAGCTTCTCTCCGTTGCCCGAACTGATTCCGAGTTCGAGCCGCCCGCCGCTGATAACGTCGAGCGTCGCGGCGTCCTCCGCCAATCGAATGGGGGATTCAAGTGGCAGAGTGACGACGGCGGTACCCAGACGGAGGCGCTTGGTATTTTCGGCAACCGCGGTCAGAAAGGTCAACGGTGAAGCACCCGCGCCTGGACCATGCCGGCCATCCTCGAAATGGTGTTGCGCGACCCAGCCGGAATCAAAGCCGAGTTCCTCTGCGTAGCGAAAGAGTTCGATGAAGGCGCGGTAGAGGTGCGGCAGATCGGTGTGGGCTTCCAGGTGAGAGAGGAAGCCGAGACGAAAGCGGTGCGCAGACATGTGACTATTTCCTTTGATACAAACCCGATATCGCCCGGGTGGCTGAAGAATGATTGAGGGATCGCGCAATCGGGTGTTCGGCGAAGGGTGAGGCGGCTGCTTTCTGGAAGCGTCCCGACTTGCCTGGTCGAATGGATTCACTCCGGTTTGGGAGCGGCATGAATCGGGTCGACCCAATAAACATTCTCTGGGGCTTCGACCGGATCGACATCGGTGATGTTCACCACGACCGCTTCGTTATCGGACCGGACGAGGACGCATTCAAGCACCTGCTTGGGATCGGCATTGATCTCCTGATGTGGAACAAAGGGCGGCACATAGATGAAATCGCCGGGACCGGCTTCGGCTACGAATTCCAGGCGATCTCCCCAACGCAGGCGCGCCCGCCCGCGGACGACGTAGATGACGCTTTCTAGGGGCCCGTGGTGGTGGACGCCGGTCTTCGCGTCAGGCTCGATGGCGACGGTTCCCGCCCAGATTTTCTGAGCACCGACCCGCGCATGATTAATGGCTGCCTGGCGAAACATGCCCGGAGTCTGGGCGGTATTGGCATCCAGACGGTCACCTGGGATCACCCTCACCCCGTCATGTTTCCAACGCGGAAGTTCCAAATCTTCCTCGTGATGGTGGTGGTGATCGTGAGAATGATCATGCGACATTCCGTTCCTCTTTCTTTTCTGTTGGGCTTTGCCCCATACGTCGGTGCTTCTCGAAGGCGGTTTCGGGCGCGAGCAATGGCGGTACGTTTCAGGATGCGGCTTCAAGCTCTTCACGCAGCTCCTGGCGCGAATGTCTGTCGATCAAGCCGGTCGACGTAACAGTGGGTGCAGAGCCGACCAACAGCCTGGTGTAGAGATGGCTCGGCCGATTGACGACGTCGTCCGTCGCAGCGGATTCGACGATCGATCCGCGATAAAGAACGATGACCCGGTCCGTCACTCCCGCGACCGAGCCAAGGTCGTGTGAGATGAACATCAGCGACGTGCCGCTGGCACGCAACGAGTTCAGGATTTCCAGGACTTGTACGCGATTTGCTGAATCGAGCGCGCTGACCGGCTCGTCGAGGATAAGCACCTTGGGCTCGGTCACGAGCGCGCGGGCGACGGCGATGCGCTGGCGCTGCCCTCCCGATAACTCGCCCGGAAAGCGATCGAGCAGATCGGGCTTCAGGCGGACTTGCTCCAGCCGAAATGCGATACGTTCCTGGATTTCGGTTCTGGATAGTCCCCCCCGCAACTGCAGAGGCTCGGCAAGTGTCTCGGCGATCGTCACCTCGGGATCAAGACTCCGAAGCGGATCCTGAAAGACGTACTGGATGATCCCGCGCCTGCGGAAATCTCGCCACCGGGCGGCGTTGAACCCGGTAATCTCCTCGCCCGCAATCGATATCTGCCCCTTGCTGGGCGCGACCAGGCCGATAAGCGCACGGGCAAGCGTCGACTTGCCGGAGCCTGTCTCTCCGATTACCCCAACCGACTCGCCTTCGCGAAGGCTGAATGTCGCGTCTCGAAGAGCCTGCCTTCGCGACCTCTTGGTGTCGTAACTCACGCAAATGCCTTCTGCGCGGATCAGAACGGGGCGGCTATCGACCAGTTTGGGTTTCGCGGTGGTCGGCTTGGCACCAAGGAAGCGCTCCAGACCATAGAGCTGATGCTCTCCAACCAGGAGGCGTGTGTATTCGTGTTTCGGCCGACGCAGAACCTCCGCCGTCGATCCCTTCTCAACGACCTCGCCGTCGCGCAGGACAAGGACCTCGTCGCAGACCTGCGCTACGACAGCGAGGTCATGGGAAACCACGATCAAAGACAGCCCATGGCGTTCCTTCAGATCGACGAGAAGATCCAGTATCTCCGCCTGAACTGTGACGTCCAGCGCTGTGGTGACTTCGTCGGCAATCAGGATCTGGGGACCGAGCGAGATGGCAGCCGCGATAAGCACCCGCTGCAGCATCCCGCCCGAGAGCTCGAATGGATATTGGCCATAGACCAATTCCGGGTCACGAAGCCGAACGTCCTCTAGAAGCCGTAACGTTTGCTGCTCGGCTTCATGGCGGCTCACGCCGCGCTTTGTTCGAAGAACCTCGGCGATTTGGGCACCGACCTTGATCGATGGGTTTAGGTAGGAACCAGGGTCTTGAAAGACAGCCGTGATGGACGTTCCCCGCAACTGCGTCCACTGCTTCTGGTCAAGCACAAGAACATCATGGCCCAGAAGGCTGATCGATCCTTTCGAGACTGTGAAAAGCTGGGGAAGAATCCCGAGAATGGACCGGCAGGTCAACGTCTTGCCGCTGCCTGACTCGCCGACGATGCCGACCACCTGCCCTTTTCGAAGCCTGAAAGAGATGCCGCGCACGACATCCTCGCCCGTCATGCCATTGCGTATGTTGACCCCGTCCAGCAGCAGCACTGTGTCGCGCTCCGGGTTAATCGCGGCTTTGATCTGCGAACGGTCAATGATTTCGGCTGTCATCGCGTTTCTCCATTCTGTGCAGATAGCGTTGCGGCGGACGTCACGCGTTGAACGCTCCGCCGCCGCTTCTGCTCTCGTCGTGCCAGAAGCGCCCGGCCGGATTCACCCGAAACGTCGCGGATGACGTCGGCAAGCAGATTGAAAGCCAACACGGTGAGGACGATCGGCACGGTGGTGAAGAGCGGGGCATAGGGCCGATAGTTCAAGTAGCCGAGATCGGAGGCCAGCACTCCGCCCCACGTCGGGGCGGGCGGCTGGACGCCGATCCCGAGGAACGTCAGGCTGGACACGACGACGAAACCGGTGCCCATCGTGTTTGCAAGTGTAATGGCGATCGCAGGCAGGACCTTGGACCAGACGTGTTTGCGCACGATCCAGCCGATCGACGCGCCGGACAGGATCGCCGCCTCGACATATTGCGAGCGGGAAATCGTCAAGGCCGCGGCACGGGCAACCCGGTAGAATGCCGGAGAAACCATGATGCCGACGACCAGCATGGCCTGCGGAATGCCATTGCCGAGCAGTGCCGTTACGGCAACCGCGAAAACGAGAAACGGCAGAGCGATCAACGTATCGACGAGACGGAGCGTCAGCCACTCGAAGATCTTGCCGAGATAAACGGAAAGGATCCCAGGGATGGCGCCAACAAACAATGCGATCACAGCGACTTGAACGGAACCGAGAACGCTGATCGTCGATCCCGCCAATATCCTGCTCAAGACGTCTCGGCCAAGATAATCGGTTCCGAGCCAATGCTCGGCGCTGGGATGGGCGAGTAAGCGATCGGTGCCAATCAGCGGATCATAGGGCGCAAGCGAAGGTCCGAAGACAGCGAGAAAAATTACGAACAATAGAAAGAGGACGGAAATCTTGCCTGTCGGAAGTTGCCAGATGTTTCGTATCATTTCAGACACCCCTGGCCGATGCCGGGCTGAGGCGCACCAGCAGCAGATTGACGAGCAGGTTGAAAACAACCACCAGCGCGATCGCCAGAACGAGCACACCTTGCACGGCAGGCACATCTCCGCGGCTTGCGGAATCAGCGGCGAACCTGCCGTAGCCGGCGAGTCCGAAGACGGCTTCGGTGACGACGGCGCCGCCGATCAAGTTGGGAAATTTCATTCCAAGCATGGTGAGCGCGGGGCCGCTGCCATTGCGCAGCACATGGCCCCAGAAGATACGCTCGCTGCTGAGCCCGCGCACGAGGGCACCCGTGACATAGTTTTCTCGGGA
>JAGWJK010000576.1 GCA_028865845.1 Rhizobiaceae bacterium | reverse complement strand
CTGGCCGGTTTCGCGGACCAAATGGTTTTTACGGCGCTTCGATCATTCCGCCATTTTTGTGCTGATCGCCGCCACCTACACGCCGTTTCTCCAGCGCGGCGCGAGTGATCCCTTGCTGTTTGCCATGCTGATCGCCATCTGGATTTTCGCCGGGCTCGGCATTCTGCTCAAATGCATCTTTCCGGGCCGCTATGACAGGCTGGCCATCCTGCTTTATCTCGCGATGGGATGGAGCGGCGTGCTGGTGGCCGAACCGGTCTCCTCGCACATCCCCTTTGCCTCGATGCTTCTGATCGTCATCGGCGGCGTGATCTATTCGCTGGGCGTGATCTTTCACGTCTGGGAGAAGTTGCGCTTCCAGAATGCCATCTGGCACGGCTTCGTCGTCGCCGCTGCCGCCGTGCATTATTCGGCGGTGCTGACCTGTTTCAGCCTGTCACCGGAAAATTTTTGACGGCCTGGGTCGTCGTCGCGCATTTTTCCGTCGAGTGGAAGCTACGCACCAGACGCATGATGACAGCATCGAAGCGCTGCATCGCAGCCTTCGGAAAATCCATCTGGAAGAAGGCGGCGCCGCCATTGCACAGCGCAACGCCGCGCACATAGACGATGCGATCCTGTCGCGTGCCCGAAAAAGTGATGCCGCGCGACGTCGATTTCGAATAGGAAATCAGCCAGCCGTCGTCCTTCGCAAGCCCCACACGGATCTTCGCTTCGGCTGTAAAGTCGCCATTGATAACGTGCGTCCCGAAAACTTGCAGGCGGGCGGATTGATCAGATGGCGCCAGCGTCAGGCCATCATTGTCGTCAGGGCGGTTTGAAAGGCCAAATTCCGGCGGAAGTTCAATGGCATAGCCAAAGCGCGCATTGTCATACGACCACCAGTCACCGGCGAGCGCCGGCACGGCCGAAAATAACAGGAGGGCGGTCAGGCGCGCGAGCATTGCGGTTTCCGGGAGGCGGGGACTGCGAACCAGCCAAGAATAGCGCATTTTTCAGCAAAAATTCTATAGTGATTCTGAGAATGATAAGAAAATAGCCTCAATTCGTTACGGTTTCATTGCGAGCCATGCAGGAATGGTGGATTTACTTCGCCAATATCGAAGAGTATGCCGCGATCGTTAGTTGGAAAAAACGGACGATGCGATCATGGACCAAGCCGTGCTGCTGAGAGATGCTACCGAGGCCGATTTGTCGGCGATTTGCGAAATCTACAATCATGCCGTGGTCCACACCACTGCGATCTGGAACGAAACGCTGGTCGATGTCGACAATCGCAAGGAATGGCTGAAGGCACGCAGCGCACGCGGCTTTCCGGTCATCGTCGCCGAGAAGGATGGCAAGGTCGCGGGCTATGCTTCCTATGGCGATTGGCGCGCGTTTGACGGCTATCGCCATACGGTCGAGAATTCCGTCTACGTTGACAAGGATCACCGTGGTCTCGGCATCGGCGAAGGGCTCCTGCGCGAACTCGTTGCTCGTGCGGCCAAAGGCAAAGTCCATGTCATGATCGCTGCGATCGAAACCGGCAACGCAACCTCCATCCGTCTTCACGAGAAGCTCGGCTTCCGTATCGCGGGACAGTTTTCCGAAGTGGGCACCAAGTTCGGCCGTTGGCTCGATCTGACCTGCATGGAATTGCGCATCGCAGCAATTTAAACTCCAGACCCGCAATTTTTGTGCATTGCGAAAAGACGACGCTACGGTCATGCTGACGTCATCGCCGCTCTCTAATCGGGGGCGGGAGATTCGATTGCAGATGTCTGTCGCGGGGCCGTCCATTGCACTCTCCAAAAATGCAGATCGCCGTCGTCGGTGCCGGTATCATCGGCGCCGCGATCGCCTATCATCTGGCCCGTCGCGGCGCGCATGTTCAGCTTTTTGACGAAGCTATGGCACCGGCATCCGGTGTCACCGGAAAGGCTTTTGGATGGGTCAACCTCATCAATGGCGAGCCGGTAAGCAATTACGGCAGCTATCGTATCCGCCGCGAGGGGATCAGCGAATATCAGCGCCTGAAGGCAGCGCTGCCCGCGGCCCTTCGCGATGCGCGTCCAGGTTCGCTCGTCTGGCGGGCGACGTCGGCAGAAACCGAAGCGCTGGTTCGAGACCACAGGGCCGCCGGCGCGACGATGGAACTGGTTGATTCCAAGACGATTGCCTGGTGGGAGCCGGCGCTGCGCGACGTGCCGGAATGCGCGGCCTATTCGCCTGACGATCTCGCATTGGACCCGGCACATCTCAACCGCACATTCGTGGATGCGGCCCTTGGCTTCGGAGCCAGAATGAACTTCGGGGAGAAGATCGTCGGCTTGGAAGCCGCGAATGGTCGCGTCGTTGCGGTTCGGACCGCGGAACGTGCAGTTTCCGCCGATGTCGTGGTCGTCGCCGGCGGCACGTCGATCGACACTCTGATCTCGCCATTCGGAACTGCGATCGGCGTCGAGAGCTCACCTGCGGTGTTGCTGCAATATTCTGCCGATCGACCCTTTCTGCATCGCATTTTGAACGGTCCCGATCTGGAGGTGCGCCAGAGGCCGGACAATTCGCTGCTGGTTGCGACCGGCTACTATGGCGATTCAGAGGAAAACGGTCCGATGGCGATCGGCCGGCGCATGCTCGACCTGATGCATCGGAAATTCGCAATGCCTGAGGGCGTCGAGCTGCGGCATGCCGAGGTCGGCTATCGTCCGTTCTTTACCGATGGCTTTCCGCGCCTAGGCTTTCTGCCCGGGGTCGACGGACTCTATGTCGCCGCGGCCCATCCGGGCATCATCTTGGCACCGCTGCTCGGGCGCCTTGCCACGGAAGAGATCATCGAGGGACAGCGGTCTTCGCTGATGCCCTGGTTCGACGTTCAGAGCCATTACACGATGTAGCGGCTGTGTTCCCGGCCTTAAGGCAAGCCGGCCGAAGCTTATTTCCCAGCCTCGAATTCCATTGCGTGGCCGTTGATACAGTAGCGCAAGCCTGTTGGCGGCGGGCCGTCGGGAAAGACGTGGCCGAGATGGGCTTCACAGTTTCCGCAGCGGATTTCCGTCCGCACCATTCCATAGGAATCATCGCGGTGCTCGGTCACGGCTTCAGGCGACACCGGCTCGAAATAACTTGGCCATCCGCAGCCGGCATCGAATTTCGTGTCCGAGCGGAAAAGTGGCGAGTCACAGCAGACGCAGCAGTAGAGGCCACGCTCGAAACTATCCCAGAACGGGCCGGTGAAGGCGCGCTCCGTGCCGTGCTGCCGGGTGACGCGGTATTGCTCCGGCGTCAATTGCGCCCGCCATTCCGCATCCGTCTTCTCGACTTTCGGTTTGCTGACCGTCTGAGACATCGGCGTTCCCCCGTGACCTACCCATCGGCAAAATAGCGAGCGGGCAGGCGAGGCGCAACGTGAACCAAACGGTTGCGTTTCAATTCTTCGCCGGGTGTGGAAAATGATTCCAGTGGTTTAAATCTCGGATTTTTCGCGCGGGGCTTGAGGCGGCCCTGCCTTTGGCCTATCCCAGGGTAGAGCTTCGGTTTCGCCGGATTTCGCGCCATCGTTCGGCAGGGAGGAGACATGGCCAGCGTCACCGGCCTGACATTCCTGGTTTTGTGTCTACCCTTCCTCGCAGCGCTTATCGCGCCTGCTGTTGTCAATAGGCTCGGCCACAATGCGGCATGGTTTCTGGCGCTCTTTCCGTTGCTTGCCTTCGCCTATTTCGCAAGCTTCCTGCCGCAGATCGCGGGAGGTCAAAGCGCTTCAGACGGCCTCGACTGGGTGCCGAGCCTCAGCCTTCGTTTTTCCTGGCTTCTCGATGGATTGTCCCTGACCTTTGCCTTGCTGATTACCGGCATCGGCACGCTGATCGTGCTTTACGCCGGTGGTTATCTGAAGGGCCATCCCGACCAAGGCCGCTTCTTTTCGTTCATCTTTCTGTTCATGGGCTCGATGCTCGGCCTCGTCGTCTCCGACAGCTTCCTGACGCTTTTCGTGTTCTGGGAACTGACGTCGATCACCTCCTTCCTGTTGATCGGTTTCGATCACCGGCGCGAGGCGGCGCGGCGGGCGGCGCTGCAGGCGCTGGTAGTCACGGGCGGGGGAGGGCTTTTGCTGTTGGCGGGCCTGCTGCTCATCTGGCAGATCACGGGCGTGACCGATCTCTCGCATCTGCTCGCAAGCGGCAATGTA
>JAGWJK010000575.1 GCA_028865845.1 Rhizobiaceae bacterium | reverse complement strand
TCGGCATCGCGGCGGCCTGCGACTTGCGCATCGGCGAAAAGGGAGCGCGTTTCGCAGTGCCTGCCGTCCGCCTCGGCCTCGCCTATCCCGCCGACGCGGTCCAGGACATCGTCAACGCGCTCGGACCGCAGATGGCGAAGGTCGCGCTGTTCACCGGCGCACCGGTATCGGCAGATCAGATGTCGACGGCCGGTTTTCTCCTGGAGGAAATCGCGCCGGATGCGTTCGATGCCGAGGTGTCAGCGCTTGCCCGCGCCATCGCGGCCAACGCGCCGATCGCGCTGCATGCCTCGAAGCTGGCGGTGCGCGCCGTCGTGGAACAGGACAGCGATCTCCTGCGCGAAGCCGAGGTGATCGGCGCAGAGACCTTTGACAGCGCCGATTATGCCGAGGGACGCGCAGCCTTCGCCGAACGGCGAAAGCCGCATTTTACCGGCAATTGATCCGCCTCAATTGCGATCGAGACGTTCGTAGAATTCCAGAACGGCTTGCTTGAAGACCTTGTCGCCGACGGCGAGCATGTGATCGCGGTTGGGAATATCGAGCGCCTCTGCATTCGGCATCAACGCTGCCAGTGCCTGCGGCGAGCCGGCAATATCATCGCGCGTGCCGACGCCGATAAGTGTCGGCGCCACGATCCGTGCCATGTCCTCCTTGGCGACGAGATCGCGCGAGCCGTGGATGCAGGCGGCAAGCGCTTCGCGGTCGCTCTTGTTCTGGTCGGCGAAGGCGCGGAACATGCGGCCGCGCAGATGCGTGACGTCATCGACAGAAGGCGCCAGCAACGCATCGGCGATCGGATCCCAATCGCCGACGCCGTCGACCATGCCGATACCGAGGCCGCCGAACACCAAGGAGCGGACACGCTCGGGATGGGCGATCGCCAGGAAGGCCGAGATGCGGGCGCCCATGGAATAGCCCATGATATGGGCCTCGGCGATGCCAAGATGGTCGAGCAAAGCAATTGCGTCTTCCGCCATCACCCAGGGGCGATAGGCTTCCGCGTCATAGCATTTGTCGCTGAGGCCATGGCCTCTGTTGTCCAGCGCGATGACACGATACCCCGCTTCCCCGAAAGTCTTCAGCCAGCCGGGATTGACCCAATTGGCGATGGCGGTCGAGGCGAAGCCGTGAATCAGGAGCACCGGCGCGCCGTTCGGATCGCCTTCGTCGAAATAGGCGAGTTTCAGCCCGTCATGAGTAAAGAAGGAAAAGGCGGGACTATTCAAATTCATGGCCGGGTCTTTGTGAACGTCAACTCTGTTGGATCGGACCTTATTTTATCAGGGATGGCAGGTGAACCCCGCGCTCTCGAAAATCTGTGCGCCGCTGCGGCGTTTCGGGCTACACAATCGGTGCGAAGGATTATAAAGAGGGCTGGCAATCTGGCGCAACATTCGCCCTATCCTGGGCAAGACGCATTCGGAGATCCTCATGGCCGGCCACAATATTCCCCATTTCCAGAACGACGGCGGACACCGCGTGATCGAGATCGGCGTCAAGGAATTCATGTGCACCGGCGCCTCGATCCCCTACGACCATCCGCATATTTTCATCGACATGGGTGACGAAAGCGAAAAAGTCTGTTCGTACTGCTCGACGCTTTATCGCTACAATCCGTCCCTGAAGGCGGATGAAACCAACCCCGCAGGCTGCGTCTTCCAGTTCAAGGCTGCCTGATTCCGGGCAATGAGATCGGACATAGTTGAATGCCGATCAAGACCGTTGCGATCATCGGCGCCGGCATAGCCGGGCTTACCGCGGCGCTGGCGCTCGCAAGACACGGTATTCGCTCCACGATCTACGAACGTGCCGAAGCGCTGACAGAAGTCGGCGCCGGCCTGCAGATATCTCCCAACGCATCCCGCATCCTCGCGACCCTCGGCGTACTCGAGAGCCTGCTGCCGATCTGGCTCGAGCCCAAAGAGGTGCGACTGGTCTCCGGCAGTTCGCTGCGACAGATCGCATCCGTGCCCTGCGGCGATTTTGCAAAGGATCGCTGGGGCGCTCCTTACGGCACGCTTCACCGCGCTACGCTACAGAAGGCACTTCTCGATGCGGTTCTCGCCAATCCGCTCTGCACATTGCGGCTCGGCGCGCCGGTCGACGCGACGAACCGGCAGGCACTTCAGGCGACCATTGGCCATGATGTTGACCTGATCGTCGGCGCCGACGGCGTCTGGTCGAAAACGCGCGTATTGGTGCCCGGCGCGCCCTCGCCGCGCTTTTCCGGCAATATTGCATGGCGCTTCACGCTTCCCGAGGCGTCGGCACCCGATATCCTCGACCGCGGCAACGTCACTGCCTTTCTCGGCGCTTCGGCGCATCTCGTCTGCTATCCGATCAAGGAAGCCGGCGCCTTCAACATCGTGGCCAACACGGCTGGGAGTGCCGCAAGCCATGATTGGAACCTGGCCGGCACCCAAGCACAGCATGATCAGCTTCTCCGCCGCTTCTCCGGTTGGAACAGCGCTATCATCGCCATGCTTCGACAGCAGGGAAAGTCAACCTTCTGGCCGCTCTACGAGGCAAGCCCCGGGCGCTGGCATAATGGTGCGGACACTGTCCTGATCGGCGATGCCGCGCATGCGATGATGCCTTTCGCCGCGCAAGGGGCCGCAATGGCGATCGAAGATGCGTTCGAGCTTGCCGGGTTGGCAGCTTCACGACCGATTGTCGAAGCGCTCGAACTGTTCGAGAAGCACCGGACGCCGCGGATTGCGCGCCTGCGGCAGCGCGCAGCCTTCAATCGCTTTGCCTATCACGCACGCGGGCCGGTGCGGATCGCTCGCGACATCGTGCTGTCCATGCGTCCGCCGCAAAGCCTCGCGGCGGACCTGGACTGGATCTATGGCTATCGCGCGCTCGGTCTTTGACCTTCCCGCACGATCGCGACCGCTCAAGCCTGCCGGGCGGCGGCCAGGCCCTTTTCGATATCCGCCTTGACGTCGGCAACATCCTCAAGCCCGATCTGCAGGCGCAGCACAGGTCCTTCTTTCGGCGCCTTGCGGATGCGGCGATCGTTCAGGTTGACGTGAACCGCCAGGCTTTCATAACCGCCCCACGAATAGCCGAGACCAAAGATCTTCAGCGCATCGAGGAAGGCATGCGCCTTCGCCTTGAATTTCTCCGGGCTATCGACGGCGAGCACGAAGGAGAAGATTCCGCTCGATCCGGTGAAGTCGCGCTTCCAAAGCTCGTGGCTCGGAAAGCTCGGCAGGGCCGGATGAAGCACCTGCGACACCTCATCGCGGCTTTCCAGCCACTCCGCGATCGCAAGCGCGCTCTGCTGGTGACGCTCGAGCCGCACGCCCATGGTGCGCAATCCACGCAGCACCTGATAGGCGTCATCGGGCGCGCCGCAGATGCCGAGCTGGATGTTTGCTTCCTTCAGCTGCTCCCAGTGCGCCGCATTGGCCGAGACTGTTCCAAGAAGGATATCCGAATGGCCGGCGGGGTACTTCGTCGCGGCGTGGATGGAAATGTCGACGCCATGGTCGAGAGGTTTGAAATAGAGGGGCGTCGCCCAGGTATTGTCCATGGTCACGACGCAGCCATGCTTATGCGCCACCGTCGAAATTGCGGAAATGTCCTGCATCTCGAAAGTGTTGGAGCCCGGCGCCTCGGTGTGCACCAGCTTCGTGTTCGGCCTGATCAGCTGCTCGATACCGGCGCCGACCAGCGGATCGTAATATTCAACCTCGACGCCGAGGCGCTTCAGCATCGTGTCGCAGAAGATGCGGGTCGGTCCATAAACCGAATCGACGATCAGCGCGTGTTCGCCCGACGACAGGAAAGCCAGAAACGGAACGGTGATCGCCGCGAGGCCCGATGGCACGAGAATGGTGCCGGCCGATCCTTCCAGTGCGTCGATCGCATCGCAAAGCGCGTCTGTGGTCGGCGTGCCGCGGGTACCATAAGTATATTTCTGATCGCGTGTTTCCATCGCGCGGGCGTTCGGAAACAGCACGGTCGAGGCATGCACGACCGGCGGATTGACGAAACCATGGTAGTCGGAAGGCGAGTAGCCGATGTGCGACAGACGCGTGTTGACGCCAGCGTTCTGCAGCGAATTGTCTTTGTCTTTCATGTCAGGATAGGCCTTTAGCGCTTTGGGATGTGGATTTGTGACGCCCAGGGAACGCAGGGTCAACCCTCAATGAGGCGGGCC
>JAGWJK010000574.1 GCA_028865845.1 Rhizobiaceae bacterium | reverse complement strand
GTCGGGTTGACGTTCTTCAGGTCGAAGATCAGCTGCGCCAGGTCTTCGATCGAATAGATGTCATGGTGCGGCGGCGGCGAAATCAGGCCGACGCCCGGGGTCGAATGCCGGGTCTTGGCAACAGTCGCGTCGACCTTATGGCCGGGCAGCTGTCCGCCTTCACCGGGCTTGGCACCCTGCGCCACCTTGATCTGCAGCATGTCGGCATTGACCAGATATTCGGTGGTCACACCGAAGCGGCCAGAGGCGATCTGCTTGATCGCCGAGCGTTCCGGATTGGCCGAACCGTCATAAAGCGGCAGATAGCGATCGGCTTCCTCGCCGCCCTCACCGGTGTTCGACTTGCCGCCGATCCGGTTCATGGCAATGGCGAGCGTCGTATGCGCCTCGCGGCTGATCGAGCCGAAGGACATGGCGCCCGTCGAGAAGCGCTTGACGATATCGGCAGCCGGCTCCACCTCGTCGACGGAGATCGGCTTGCGGCCGAGTGCTTCCGCGCTCTTGATCTTGAAGAGGCCGCGGATGGAGTTCATCTTCAGCGCCGACTCGTTGACCATCTCCGCGAAGTCGCGGTAGCGGTCCTCGGCATTGCCGCGCACGGCATGCTGAAGGGCGGCCACGGCGTCCGGTGTCCAGGCATGACTTTCCCCGCGCATGCGGTAGGCATATTCGCCACCGATATCGAGCGTGCTGGCAAGGATCGGATCGCGACCGAACGCTGCCTTGTGACGCTCGACGGTTTCAGCCGCGATCGCATCGAGGCCGATGCCTTCGATCATCGTTGCCGTGCCGAAGAAGTATTTGTCGACAAGTTCCTGCTGCAGGCCGACCGCGTCGAAGATCTGGCCGCCGCAATAGGACTGATAGGTCGAAATGCCCATCTTCGACATGACCTTGAGAATGCCCTTACCGACTGCCTTGATGTAGCGGTAGACGACTTCGCTGGCATCCACTTCCTTCGGGAATTCGCCGCGCATGTGCATGTCGAGCAGCGTGTCGAAGGCGAGGTAAGGGTTGATCGCTTCGGCGCCATAGCCTGCGAGCAGGCAGAAATGATGCACCTCGCGCGGCTCACCTGTTTCGACGACGAGGCCGACAGAGGTGCGGAGGCCCTTGCGGATCAGGTGATGATGCACGGCCGCGGTCGCCAACAGCGCCGGGATCGCGATACGATCCGGACCGATCTGACGATCTGAGAGCACGATGAGGTTGTAGCCGCCGCGAACCGCAGCTTCGGCGCGCTCGCAGAGACGATCGAGCATTTCGGGCATGCCTTCGGCGCCACGCTCGACATCATAGGTGAAGTCGAGAGTCTTGGTGTCGAAGCGGTCTTCGGTGTGACCGATGGAGCGGATCTTTTCGAGATCGCCATTGGTCAGAATCGGCTGGCGCACTTCCAGACGCTTGGCGTTCGCCATGCCGGTATGGTCGAGCAGGTTCGGGCGCGGGCCGATGAAGGAGACGAGGCTCATCACCAGTTCCTCGCGGATCGGATCGATCGGCGGGTTGGTCACCTGTGCGAAGTTCTGCTTGAAGTAGGTGTAGAGCAGCTTCGACTTATCGGACATGGCCGAAATCGGCGTATCCGTGCCCATCGAGCCGATCGCTTCCTGACCCGTGGTCGCCATCGGCGACATCAGGATCTTGGTGTCTTCCAGCGTGTAGCCGAAAGCCTGCTGACGATCGAGCAGCGACACATCGCGGCGCAACGCCCGCGGCTCCACCGGCTTCAGGTCTTCCAGGATGAGCTGGGTGCGATCAAGCCAGCTGCGATATGGGTGCTTGGTGGCAAGCTCGGACTTCACCTCCTCGTCGGAGATGATCCGGCCCTTTTCCATGTCGATCAGCAGCATCTTGCCCGGCTGCAGGCGCCACTTCTGAATGATCTTTTCTTCGTCGACTGGCAGAACGCCGGCTTCGGAAGCCATGATGATGCGATCATCGTTGGTGACGAGATAGCGGGCCGGACGCAGGCCGTTACGGTCGAGCGTCGCGCCGATCTGCTTGCCGTCGGTGAAGGCAACGGCGGCCGGGCCGTCCCACGGCTCCATCAGGGCTGCATGATATTCGTAGAAGGCCTTGCGCTCCGGCGCCATCAGCTGGTTGCCGGCCCAGGCTTCCGGGATCAGCATCATCACGGCGTGCGCCATGGAGTAGCCGCCGCGCACGAGGAATTCGAGCGCGTTGTCGAAGCAGGCGGTATCCGACTGGCCTTCATAGGAGATCGGCCAGAGCTTGGAGATGTCGTCGCCGAAGAGCGGCGAAGACACAGAAGCCTGGCGTGCCGCCATCCAGTTGACGTTGCTGCGCAGCGTGTTGATTTCGCCGTTGTGGGCGACCATGCGGTAAGGGTGCGCCAGCTTCCACGACGGGAAGGTGTTCGTCGAGAAACGCTGGTGCACGAGGGCGACCGCCGTTTCAAAACGCGGATCGGAGAGGTCCTTGTAATAGGCGCCGACCTGATAGGCGAGGAACATGCCCTTGTAGACGATGGTCTTGCTCGACAGCGACACCGGATAGAAGCCGCTCTCTTCGCCCTCGTATTCCGCATAGATGCGGTTGGAGATCACCTTGCGCAGCGTGAACAGGCGGCGCTCGAACTCGTCGTGCGACCCCGCGTCCCGGCCGGCGCCGATGAAGACTTGCACATGATGCGGCTCGGTGGCAGCAATCGCCGGCGCCTTGGACAGCGACGAATTATCGACCGGCACATCACGGAAACCAAGGAAGGTCTGGCCTTCTTCGGCAACCACGTCCTTGATGGTCTTCTTGAAATGTTCGATCAGGTCGGTGTCCTGCGGCAGGAAGAAATGGCCGACGCCATATTCGCCGACCGGCGGCAGGGTGACGCCCTGGGCGGCCATTTCCTCGCGGAAGAAGCCGTCGGGAATCTGCACCAGAATGCCCGCGCCGTCGCCCATCAGCGGATCGGCACCGACAGCACCGCGATGCGTCAGGTTTTCGAGGATGAACAGGCCGTCGCGCACGATCTGGTGCGACTTCTGGCCCTTCATATGCGCGACGAAGCCGACGCCGCAGGCATCATGTTCATTGCGCGGATCATAGAGGCCTTGTTTCGGCGGAAGACCCGAAACAACGGCGCGTTTCGACGTATTGGCCGTAGCGGCAGCCTTGGCTGCGGCAATCTGGTCAAAAGTCATGGACGGCGTCCTGTTCGTCATCGTCTTCCCTCCGGTCAGGCCCGCATCGCGGGCGATCCTTCGTCCCGCGCCGCCCTGCTACAGGGTCCGACGCGCGACAGCGCTGTTGCATTGTGAAGATACGGCCGCAGACCATGGCCCCTTGGTGGAGCCTGTCGTCAGCGTTCCGCGCCTTGCCATTCCACCGCCGCTCTCCTCGTCACCCTTAAGGCTTACTGAGGCACGCTCGCGATAACTATAGCCTGAAATCCCGATATCGTCAGGACCTTCTAGCGCATCTTCGGCCTCGGCGGCCAAAATAGGACAGCAACCCTGTCCTAATTCATCAGTTCTATGCCAGAAAGCCGTGGGCTTCGCAAGAGCAAAACGACAAAATATCGTTAACCTACGACGGAAGATTGCCGATCTCGCAAAATCAAAGCAAGAAAGTTTCGCTGCGGCGCATCATTTTGTTTATTGATTGCGTGGATCAATTTCTGTGATGAATCCTTCACCTGAGCGCCCTTGATCATCGGCCGCATTGCATTAATGTCCGGCGGACCTTCGGGCAACCCACCGCAATCCCCTAGTTTCATTTGGTACATACCCATGTTCTTTGCCTCCGATAATTGGGCTGGCGCCCATACCAAGATCGCCGAACGCCTGCTTTCCGAGTCCGGCGGCTTCGCTGCCGCCTACGGCACCAGCGATCTCGACCGAAAGGTCGAAGCCAAGTTTTCCGAAATCTTCGAGCGCGAGGTTTCCGTCTTTTTCGTCGCCACCGGCACAGCCGCCAATTCGCTGTCGCTTGCGAGCGTCCAGAAGCCGGGCGGCATCAGCTTCTGCCACGCCGAAGCCCATGTCGCCGAAGATGAGTGCGGTGCGCCGGATTTCTTCAGCGGCGCGCGCCTGGCAACGGTCGAGGGTGCATCCGGCAAGATCGATCCCAAGGCGCTTGCAACGAAGGTCGCCCGCTTTCCGCAGGATGCCGTGCATCACGGCCGTGCCGCCGCGGTGACCATCACCCAGGCAAC
>JAGWJK010000573.1 GCA_028865845.1 Rhizobiaceae bacterium | reverse complement strand
CCACATCGCTTTCGAAATCGCGCCAGGCGAGTGGCACAACGACGTGGCCTTCCGCTTCCAGCGCCAAAGCTGCCGCTTCGACCGCCGCAAGCCGCTCGGGCGTCGTCGGATATTCGGCGCCGGTATCGAGCAACACGCCGATCCTCAATCGGCCGTGGTCAAAATCCGACATCATGGGATCGGCAAATGGTCCCTTAGCATTGCCGCGCAGCGCATCGAAGATCGATGCCGTATCGCGCACAGAGCGGCAGACGGCGAGTTCGGTGGCGATGCCGCCGAGGTGATTTCGGAATGATGGGCCGGCCGGCATGACGCCGCGCCCCGGCTTCAGCCCGACGAGGCCGCAACAGGCGGCCGGCACCCTGATCGAACCGCCGGCGTCGGTGGCATGCGCGATGGCGACGATGCCGGCTGCGACCGCAGCTGCTGCACCGCCGGACGAGCCGCCCGCCGTGCGGGTGGGGTCAAGTGGATTGCGGCAGATCGGCCCGATCATCGGTTCGCTGGCCAGCGACAGACCGAATTCCGGGCTGGTCGTCAGCCCGAACGGACAAAGGCCAGCCGCACGGAAACGCGCCGCCAGCTCGGAATCAGCGCCGCTACCCGTGCGTGGGAACAGCGCCGAGCCTGCCGCCACCGGCAGCCCCGCAAATGGTCCGCCAAGATCCTTAGCGAGCGTCGGGATGCCGGCAAAAGGCATGGCGTCGAAACGTTCCGCTGCTGCCTGCCGCAAGGCATCCACGGTCTTTGCCGCAGCCAGGCCCATCTCGGCATCGAGATAGGTTATGGCGCCGGTTGACGCCTCACGTGCGGCCGAAGCGAGGGAAGCTTCCATCGCCTCGATGGCCGTCCTTTGGCCGCTCCGGATGGCAGCGGCCAGGGCTGTTGCATCTCCACTCATGATCGAGCCGTTACTTCGGCGCGTCCATGTTCTGCGCGACGGTGAAGGTCCCGGCCTTGATGTCGGCACGCACCTTTTCCATCGCAGCTTCCGCATCCGCCGGCGCGACGCCCTTCACATAGACGATGTCGCTGCCGCCTTCCTTCAAGAGGCCGAACGAGGTGTAGCTCTTGCCGACGGGCTTGCCGGCGACGACGTCGGCGATGGCAGCATTGAGGATGGGTCGGAAATACCACATGGCGTTGGCAAAGACGGTATCGGGATAGCGCGGCGTGTAGTCGATCAACGAACCGACCGACTTTATGCCGCGTTCCTTGGCGGCGTCAGCGGTGCCGATGCGCTCGCCGAAGAGGATATCGGCGCCGGCATCGATCTGGGCCAGGCCTGCTTCACGGGCCTTCGGCGGATCGAAGAAAGTGCCGATGAAGGATACGAGGTGCTTGGCATTCGGATTGACCGCCTTGACGCCGTCACCGAAGGCGTTGATCAGCATGTTGACCTCGGGGATCGGCATGGCGCCGACCGAGCCGACCACATTCGATTTGGTCATCTTGCCCGCCAGCATGCCGGCAAGGTAGGCACCGTCGTAATTCCATGTGCCGAAAACGCCGAAATTGTCGCCGGCCTTGTCACCGCTGGAGCCCAGCACGAAAGCGGTGTCCGGATAGTCGGCCGCAACGGCGCGCGCTTCCTTCTCGACCGCATAGGCTTCGCCGATGATCAGCTTGTTGCCCTGTTCGGCATATTCGCGCATCGCGCGGGGATAGTCGGTACCGGAGACGCCTTCGGAAAACACGTACTCGATCACACCTTCCTTTGCTGCATCCTGCAACGCC
This sequence comes from Rhizobiaceae bacterium, assembly GCA_028865845.1. Classification (GTDB taxonomy): domain Bacteria; phylum Pseudomonadota; class Alphaproteobacteria; order Rhizobiales; family Rhizobiaceae; genus Rhizobium. The sequence goes on along the minus strand of JAGWJK010000573.1, from coordinate 2,444 downwards.
TTGTGCAGACAGGAATTCCAGGCGTTTTCAACCGGCGACGCATGAATGCCCGCGACCTTCAACGGCGCTGCGGCGCGTGCCATCGGTGCCCACCCGCTCACACCCAAGGCGATGCCGGAGGCAATCACCGCACGGCGCGACATCAGGATATCTTTGCTCATTTGGCCGTTCCCCTTTTTTTGACCATTTGGTTCAAAAACCATAGCAGTGCCCAAAAAGGTGTCAAGCGAACGGATAGCCCAATATTAAGGCTATAAGCTTTTGATTAAGTAGGCCACTTGGATCAATCTCCGGCTCGGGCAAACACGTCCGGTTTGGACGAGGCTGCGCTCCGATCCGGCAATTGCAGCCAAGACTTATCGAATGAGCCTCGGCGTGCTGTTCTGCGCGACGGAAGGGCTGAAGGCGGTACCGCCGGTATAGGGTTCGATCTGCCAATTCGATGAGTTCATGATCATCGTGTCGACGACCAGGGAAATGTTGCTCTTGGAGTTGCTGGTCGAATTATAGGTCACATCGCGGTTCGGCAGGTAGATGATGCCCTGCAATGATTCCCCCTTCGATCCATTGAACACGAACTGCTGCTTGTTGGCATTGTTCGTCGCGTCGCTGGTTTTCTCGAACATGAGAATGCCCTGGTAAGCGCCGCTCGTCGGTGCGCTCGCGGTCAGCGTGACCCCGCCGTTGAACAGCAGCCGGCTGCTCGTATCGGGGAAGTAGAACGTCACGCCGTTGGCAATCACCGTCGCGTTGGAGTTGATAATCATCGTTCCCTTGATGATGTGGAGGCCGGGCGCGAAGGTGATCGTCGGGCTGCCGTTGAAGGTGGTGTTGCAATGGACGCCGGGCTGAAGCGTATAGGTCGAGGCACTGATCGGGCTGTCGCTCGTGCAGCTCGAGGGGGCTGCGGGTTCGGTCAATTTGCCGGCATAGGGGTCCGGATCGACCGAGCAGCCCGCGTGGAAATTGGTGATGGTTCCGCCATTGTTGATGTATTGCGTGCCCTTGACGCAGAATTCGGCCGTTTTTAGCGCCGCATTGCTGTTCATGATGAAGGCCGGGTTCGACGTCGAGTCGACCTCTATCTCGCACTTGTCCGATGCGACATTGGCACCGGAATTGACCAACAGCGCCTGCGTCTTGTTGGCGAGCACGTAGATGCAGGGGGAGGCCGTTGCCGCTGCAGTTTGTGGTGCTGCGATCGCCGTCGAGGTCACGTTGATGTTGAATGTGTTCAGCCCGATCATGCCGAGGAACGACGTCTTCAACGGCCGCTGGAAGCTTCCCGTCAGGCTGCCGTCGGCATTGGTGGTGAGGGAAAGGTCCGCCGCTATGTCATCCGCCGTCATCGTCGGATCTTGGATCGTCAAGGCAGCGAGGAAACCCTCGACGGTCGTGCGCTGCTTGGTGGCGTCGGTCTGGGACGATGCGGCGAGCACGCCGCCATCGAGCATTTCCTGGACATTCGCCTTTTCGGCGAGCGCCTGCGACATGTCGACGACCCCGCCGGCACTCACGACCAGAAGCGGCACCAGCAATGTGGTCGTAATCCCGAAATTACCACCGCGATCCCGCAGGAATATTTGAAATAATTCATATAAAAATGACTTGAATACGCCGTTGCTCATATAAATAATCCAAAAAATACTAGTAAGAATATTTATGTTTGCAGAGCTAATTCAGGAACCTTGTTATTCGATAATGAAATTCGCGATGATTTTATATTTTTGATCTATTTGTCGACGATTATATCTTTGAGCGATTGCTCCGACACGTTCTGGTAGTTTTATGAAACGACGCATCGGAAGCGGCGGTTGAACGCTTCGACGGGCTGTGGCGCCGCGTTTGGAAGCCGATGCCGACCGGCCTCTAAATATTCCCTGCGGTATCGTCAGCTCGCTTGGGGCGTGGGCTGATATTCATTGGCCGAAAAGACGTGATGATGGACTTTGCCGGTGAACATCCGCAGCAGTTCGGCGGTCACTTCCCGGCTTTCGAACCGGACGTTCGATTGAAGCGCGGCATTGACGGCGTCCATGTCCGGATAGCGGATTGCAAGCGCCATGGCGTAAACGGGTGCGCCCGCATCGCGCTCCAGGCCATCGAGCACGCGCACTTCCTCTGCGTGCGGGAACTGCGTCCACAGCGGCACCAATCGCTCTTTCACGAAGGCTCGAAACGCCGCCTCCTTGCCCTCGTGGATCTCGCCTTCGAACAATGCGTAACGGATGATCATAGACTCTCTTTTCAAAAGGCGCTCGTGATGGCCGGAGCGCATGGATGCGGTAAGGTGAGCAGGGCGCGCCGCAGCGGCACGCCCTCCGACGTGATTATTTGCCCCAGATCTTCTTGTACTGGTCGCGATAGCCGTTATCCGGATCGAAGGTGTTCTTCGGACCGCCGTCGAATTCGACATTGGCGGTGGTGACGACATGCAGCGGCGA
>JAGWJK010000572.1 GCA_028865845.1 Rhizobiaceae bacterium | reverse complement strand
GGATCGGAGGAGCGCAGCGTCACGTTGCCACGCGACTTCGAGAGGTTGTAGCCGACATGGGCCTGGAAGCCGTGGCTTTTCGCGGCCGCCTTGCCGTCATAACTGATCGCGACCGGCAGGAAATGATATTGGATATCCGGCTGCTTGACGCCGGGTGCCGACCGGACGAAGGCGCAGGCTTCGAACTGGTTCGACGTACCGAGGCCGGATTTGAAGAACATCCACTGCGCGCCGACGATGCCCTGCATGTACCAGGGCAGCCAGGAATAGAGCGATACAGGCTTAAGGCTGGTCTGCTGGAAATAGAACTCCATGTGATCCTGAAGATTGGCGCCGACACCCGGCCGGTCGACCTTCACCTCGATCCCCATCTGTTGCAAATGCGCCGCCGGGCCGACGCCCGACAGCATCAGTAGTTTCGGCGAATTGAAGGAAGAGGCGGAAACGATGACGTCACGGTTTGCCTTCACCACTTCGATCTTACCGTCGCGCTCGATCTCCACACCGATGGCGCGGCCGTTCTCGATCACCACCTTGCGGGCGAAGCAGCGGATCAGTTCGACATTTGGGCGTTTCAGGGCAGGCTTGAGATAGGCCGTTGCCGCCGACCAGCGACGTCCCATCCAGGTCGTCTGTTCCATCAGGCCGAAGCCTTCCTGCTTCTCGCCGTTATAGTCTTCAGTCGCCTCGAAGCCCGCCTGCTTGCCGGCTTCGATGAAGGCGTGGAACAACGGATTACGAGCATCGCCGCGCCGGACGTGCAGCGGGCCGCTGGTGCCGCGCCAGCCCTCCTGGCCGCCATGCGAATGCTCCATCCGCTTGAAATAGGGAAGCACGTCCGCGTAGGCCCAGCCGTTCGCGCCCATGTCTTCCCAGCGGTCGAAGTCTTCCGCGTGGCCGCGGACATAGACCATGCCATTGATCGAGGAGGAGCCGCCGATCACCTTGCCGCGCGGCGCCGTGATGCGCCGGTTGTTGAGTTGCGGTTCCGGCTCCGAGAGATAGCCCCAATTGTAACGATCCATGCTCATCGGCCAGGCAAGTGCTGCCGGCATCTGGATGAACGGCCCCGCATCGCTGCCGCCGAATTCCAGCACGATCACCGTATGCTTGCCGTTCTCAGAGAGCCGGTAGGCCATGGCGGAGCCGGCGGAGCCCGAGCCGATGATGACGAAATCTGCTTGCATAATTATTGCCTTCTTTGCGGACGTGCTTTTCTGGCTGCAGGACGGACGGTTAGCTCTGTCGTTCCCTCTCCCCGCACGAGCGGGGAGAGGGCTAGGGTGAGGGGCGGGGCAACGGGATGCGGCGCGCTTGAAGCGGCCCCTCATCCGGTTTGTCGCAATCTCACTTCGTGCGATCGCTCCAACCCACCTTCTCCCCGTTTTACGGGGCGAAGGGGTTTGATCAATAAGGTGCCTGCACCGGTCCCATGCCGACGTAAACGGTCTTTAGTTCCGAATAGTGCTCCAGTGCCGCCAGCGAATTTTCGCGGCCGAAGCCGGATTGCTTCGAGCCGCCGAAGGGGATTTCCACGGGGCAGAGATTATAGGTGTTGATCCAGAGCGTGCCGGCCTCGAGTTGATCGACGACGCGGTGCGCACGGGTGAGGTCTGCTGTGAAGACACCGCCGGAGAGGCCGAATTCGGTGTCGTTGGCACGTGCGATCACGTCTGCCTCGCCGTCGAAATCGAGGACGCACATGACCGGTCCGAAGATCTCCTCGCGGGCGATGGTCATGTCGTCGGTGACGTCGGCAAACACGGTTGGCTGCACATAGTAACCTTCGCCCGAGACATTGTTGGGAATGCCGCCGCCGGCCACCAGCGTCGCGCCTTCAGCCTTGCCCTTTTCGATGTAGGACAGAACCTTCTCGCGCTGCGCCCAGGACACCATTGGGCCGATCTGGGTTGCCTCGTCCATCGGATCGCCGATGATCATGGCTTCGGTGCGGGCCTTCAGCCGCTTCAGGAATTCGGTCTTGATCTTGGAATGCACGAAAACGCGCGTGCCGTTCGAGCAGACCTGGCCGGTGGAATAGAAATTGCCGAGCATCGCGCCGCCGATAGCGCTGTCGATATCGGCGTCGTCGAAGACGATCAGCGGCGACTTGCCGCCGAGTTCCATGGTGACGTGCTTCAGACTGCCGGCTGCCGCAGCGGCCACGCGGCGGCCGGTCGGCACCGAACCCGTCAGCGACACCTTGGCGACATCGGGATGATTGACCAGAAGCGGTCCGGTATCGCGATCACCCTGGATGACGTTGTAAAGGCCCTTCGGCAGCCCGGCCTCGATCAGGATCTCGGCAATCTTAAGCGCGCCGAGTGGCGTGTTTTCCGAAGGCTTGAACACCATGGCGTTGCCGGCGATCAGCGCCGGCGCGCCCTTCCAGCAGGCGATCTGCTGTGGATAGTTCCATGCGCCGATGCCGACGCAGACGCCGAGCGGCACGCGCTTGGTGTAGGCGAAATCACCGCCGAGCGGGATGTAGGAGCCGTTGAGACCGGCTGCCGCGATGCCGCCGAAAAATTCGAAGCTGTCGGCGCCGGAGGTCGGGTCTGCGACGATCGTTTCCTGGATCGGCTTGCCGGTGTCATAGGTTTCCAGTTCGGAGAGTTCACGGTTGCGCTCGCGCATGATGTCGGCGGCACGCTTCAGGATGCGGCCGCGCGCCGTTGGGCTCATGGCTGCCCATTCCGGCTGCGCCCGCTTGGCGCTCGCGATCGCCCGTTCGACGATGGCAGGCGTTGCCGCATGCAGCCGCGCGATCACCTCGCCGGTCGCCGGATAGATGCTTTCGATCAGGGTGCCGTCGGTGTCCTCGACATATTCCCCGTCGATGAAATGCGAGGCTTTCGGTTGTGCGCGCATCATAGAACCCTCAGTTCTTCGTAAGACACCATGACATGCTCTTGGAAGGCAGGCCGCTCGGTCAGGTTTTGGTAATAGCGTTCCAGCCGCGGACGGCCCTGACGCTGGATATCGATGTCGAAATAGCGATAAAGCATGTGCCCGAACTGGACGTCGGCAAGCGTCAGATCATCGCCCACAAGGAAGCTGTGCTTCCCGAGCTGAGTCTCGGCGATGTCGAGCTTTTCGCCAAGCGTCGCGAGTGCCGCGGCGATGGCCTTCTCGTCCCGAAGCGCCGATGCGGTGCGCACCAGGCGGCCGAATACAGGTCCATTGAAATTCAGCGAAATGTTGATCTTGGCCCATTCCGCCCATTTGTCGACCGGTGCACGGCGTCGCGCATCCTTTGGCCAGAAGGTATCGCCGCCATATTGCGCGGCGAGATAGCGCAGGATGGCGCCCGTTTCCCACAGCGGCTCGCCATCGCCGTCGAGCAGCACGGGGACGGTGCCGTTCGGATTCATCGCCAGGAATTCCGGAGTGTCGATGACGCCGTACTTGAACCCGGCGTCGATGCGCCGATAGTCGAGCCTAAGCTCGCCGATGCACCACATCAGCGCCTGCACATTGGATGAGGATTTGCGGCCCCAGACGGTCAACATGGTCTTCAGTCCTCCAGTGCGTTGAGGCAGGTGGTCAGGTAGTCTTCGGTCAGCGCGATCGATGCCTCGGTGCTGATCGGCGCGGACCGCAGGCTCTGGCGTATATAGAGCCCGTCGATCATCGCTGCCGCGCCTTCGGCGATGCGCTCCGCATCACCAGCTCGGCACAGCGCCTTGAGATTGGCGACGAGATTGGAGTGCAGACGGCGCGCGTAGATGACCAGAAAGCGCCGCGTTTCCTCGGAGCTTTGCGCTTCGGCATAGAAGGCGAGCCAGGCAGCGATCGTCTCCGGCGCGAACTGATCGGCCTGGAAGCTGACGCGGATGACGGCGGAGAGCTTCTCGCGCGGCGTTTTGGCAGCTCGCAGCGCCGTCACGACGCTGTCGCGTAGCCGCTGTAGATGAACGCGGACCGTCTCGATCAACAGCTGTTCCTTGCTGCCGAAATAGTGGTGCGCCAGCGCCGGGGATACACCGGCCTGTTTGGCAATTTCGGACATGGTGACGGTCAGCGAGCCGTGATCGCCGATCACGCGCATCGCCGCATCCACCAGCGCCTTACGGCGCACAGGTTCCATTCCGACTTTCGGCATCATTCTCTCCGGAGCTACGATCTCACTGTATTTTTGATTGACTGATCAATCAATAAAAAAATGCGTCGGAGTTTGATGC
>JAGWJK010000571.1 GCA_028865845.1 Rhizobiaceae bacterium | reverse complement strand
CCTAACCCGCCTCGACATGGAGAACGAGGACGCCGCCTATGTCGCCCGGTCACTGAAACGTCTGGGTGTCGAGTTTTCCGAACGCCGCAGCGGCCGTGCCGATCTTCTCGATGCCTACCTCACGTCGGCGCTGCTTTTGACCGCCCGCTTGTCGCAAAAGGAGGATGAAGGGAGAGGAGCCAGCGACGAAAACGAACGGCGGATGGAGATGCTCAACGGCCTGATCCAGCGACACTCCCGCTCGCATAAGCCAGCCGCCTTTTATGCCGAAGCCCTCGGCATCTCGCCGACCCATCTGAACCGCATCGTGCGCAACATGACCGGCCTTGGCGCCCATGAGCTGATCACCCGCAAGCTGACGGACGAGGCCAAGCGCGAACTGGTCTTCACCTTCGGCAGCGTGCAGGAGATCAGCTATCGCCTCGGCTTTGCCGATCCGGCTTATTTCTCGCGGTTTTTCCTGAAACAGACCGGCGCAACACCGCGCGCATGGCGGATGACGGAACGCGCCAAACTTGGGATGTAATGCCGTCTAGCACAGCACCAGCCGCAACGCCTTTTGCGTCTCGCGCAGCAGCGGCAAAAAGCGCTCGGCCATTTCCGCGGCGGCGACATAGGCCGCGGGCGCGCCGATATTGATGGCGGCGACCGTCTGTCCACGATCGCTATCAATTGGAACGGCGATAGAGCATAGACCGATCTCCAGTTCCTGGTCGATCACCGCATATCCCTGGTCGCGCACTCGTCGGAATTCGGCCATCAGCACGTCCGGGTCGGTTTTCGTATTCGGGGTGTTGGCCCTCAACTCCGAGCGGGAAAGCACCCCGCGCGCCTCGCTTTCGGGCAAGGCTGCAAGCAGCACGCGGCCCATGGAAGCGCAGAAGGCGGGGAGGCGGCTTCCAGGCGTCAGGTTGATCGACATCACCCGACGTTGCGAGGCGCGCGCGATGTAGACGATCTCGATGCCGTCAAGCACCGACGCTGATGCATTGTGTCCGGCACGCTCCGATAGCTGATCCAGATGCGGCTGGATGATCAGCGGCAGCGGCGTGGCGGCAAGATAGGCGTGACCGAGCCGGAGTATCTTCGGCGTCAGCGTGAAGAACTTGCCGTCATAATCGGCATAGCCGAGCTCGGCGAGTGTCAGCAGCGAGCGCCGCACGGTGGCGCGGTCGAGACCGGTCAGCTTCGACGCTTCCGCGATCGACAGTTTCTGCCTGGTCTCGCCGAAAGCCTCGATCGTTTTCAGGCCCTTGGCAAAGCCGCTTACAAAATCCGTTTCCCGCATTTTATCCTCCCAAGCCAAGTCATTTTGTGCGATATATGAACAAAAGTCAAATAACGCACAACATGATTGCCGCTTCGCCCTTGCTGATTTATTCGAAAGGACGAGGACGGGTCGTCTCAATCCGCCCGCAATGGCAAACGGGAGAATCCGCATGGACAAGACAATCGGGAGCACGGCCGCCGCCGTCGCGGACATCGGCGATGGCGCGACCGTCATGATCGGCGGCTTTGGTGGCTCCGGCGCGCCGATCGAGCTCATCCATGCGCTGATCGACAAAGGCCCGAAGAACCTTACCGTCATCAACAACAATGCCGGCAACGGGCGTATCGGCATCGCGGCGATGATTGATGCCGGAATGGTCAGGAAGATGATCTGCTCCTTCCCGCGCTCATCCGATCCACGCGCGTTTACGGACCGCTACTTGGCCGGCGAAATTGAGCTGGAGCTGGTGCCTCAGGGAACTCTCGCCGAACGCATCCGTGCCGGCGGTGCGGGCATTCCCGCTTTCTATACCCCGACTGCCTACGGCACCGAACTTGCCAACGGCAAGGTTATCGCGGAGTTCGACGGCCGCCACTATGTTCAGGAACGCTGGCTCAAGGCCGATTTCGCCATCGTCAAGGCTGAAGTCGGCGATGTGCAGGGCAACCTCATCTACAACAAGGCCGGTCGCAACTTTAATCCGCTGATGTGTATGGCCGCGACCAGAACGATCGCGCAGGTTTCGAAAATTGTCGTAGCCGGAGAGCTCGATCCCGAGCACATCGTAACCCCCGGCATCTTCGTCAACGGCGTCGTGGAAGTCGCCGATCCGCAACAGGAAGAAAATCTCATTCGAGCCGGAGTGGCATACGTATGACCATCGACACACGCGAAGACATCAAGCTCTCCAATGCCCAGATCGCCTGGCGCGCGGCGCAGGATATCCAGGATGGCGCCTATGTGAATCTCGGTATCGGCTTTCCGGAAATGGTCGCCCGCTACCAGCCTCCGGGTCGTCAGGCAATCTTCCACACCGAAAACGGCATCCTGAATTTCGGCGAGCCGCCGGCGGAAGGAGAGGAAGATTGGGACCTGATCAACGCCGGCAAGAAGGCCGTGACGCTGAAACCTGGCGCCTCCTTCTTCCATCACGCCGATAGCTTCGCCATGGTGCGCGGCGGCCATCTGGATGTCGCGATCCTCGGCGCCTATCAGGTGGCACAGAATGGCGACCTCGCCAACTGGCGCGTCGGCTCGAAGGGGGTGCCTGCCGTCGGCGGCGCCATGGACCTGGTGCACGGTGCAAAGCAGGTTTTCGTCATTACCGAGCATGTGACCAAGGACGGCAAGCCGAAACTGGTGGAGGCCTGTACCTTCCCGCTGACCGGCGTCGGCTGCATCACTCGGGTCTATACGAGTCACGCAGTCATCGACATTGCCAAGGAAGGTTTCGTCGTGCGTGAGAAACTCGCTGCGATGACGATGGACGAGCTGCAGGCGATGACCGGTGCGCCGCTCCATGCCGACCGCCCGGTTGCCGACCTCGTCGTGCCGACACTCTAAAGTGTGTCGCGATCTTTCAGATTCACCCGATATGCTTTAAGCTTATAATATTTCGCATGCCGTGATCGCAAACCACAGCAGATTTTGCGCGACATGCAGTAGGGAGAAGACCATGACCGACGCCTTCATCTGTGACTACATCCGCACGCCGATCGGCCGCTTCGGCGGTTCGCTCTCCACCGTCCGTGCCGACGATCTCGGCGCGATCCCGCTGAAGGCGCTGATTGCCCGTAACGGCTCCGTCGATTGGGAAGCAGTCGACGACGTGATCTATGGCTGCGCCAACCAGGCCGGCGAAGACAACAGAAACGTCGCCCGCATGGCAGCCCTGTTAGCCGGCCTGCCGGTCTCGGTTTCCGGCACAACCATCAACCGTCTCTGCGGTTCCGGCATGGATGCCGTCATCACGGCGGCGCGGGCAATTCGGGCCGGCGAAGCCGAGCTGATGATCGCCGGCGGCGTCGAAAGCATGTCGCGCGCTCCCTTCGTCATCCCGAAGGCCGACAGCGCATTTTCGCGAAATGCCGAGATCTACGACACCACGATCGGCTGGCGCTTCATCAATCCGGTGATGAAGAAGCAATATGGCGTCGATTCCATGCCGGAGACCGGCGAAAACGTCGCGGAAGATTACAAGGTCACGCGTGAGGACCAGGACGCTTTTGCGGTTCGCTCCCAGGCCAAGGCTGCTGCTGCCCAGGAAAACGGTCGTCTCGCCAAGGAAATCACTCCCGTGACGATCCCGCAGCGCAAAGGCGATCCGATCGTCGTCGGTAAGGACGAGCACCCGCGCGCAACGACTATGGAAGCACTCGCCAAGCTCGGCACTCCCTTCAAGAAGGAAGGCGGCACGGTGACTGCCGGCAACGCCTCCGGCGTCAATGACGGTGCAGCCGCGATGATCATCGCCTCGGAAGCGGCTGCGAAGAAATACGGCCTGACGCCGATCGCCCGCATCCTCGGCGGTGCTGCCGCCGGCGTTCCGCCGCGGATCATGGGTATCGGCCCGATCCCGGCCTCCCGCAAGCTGATGGCACGCCTCGGCCTGACCCAGGAACAATTCGACGTCATCGAGCTCAACGAGGCCTTCGCCTCACAAGGTCTTGCCGTGCTGCGCGAACTCGGCATCGCCGACGACGACGCCCGCGTCAACCGCAACGGCGGCGCCATCTCGCTCGGCCACCCGCTCGGCATGTCGGGCGCCCGCATCACCGGCACTGCAGCCCTGGAGCTGAAGGAGACCGGCGGCCGTTATTCGCTCTCGACCATGTGCATCGGCGTCGGCCAGGGCATCGCCGTCGCGCTCGAACGCGTCTGATATCTCACAAGGATTTGAAAGCGGCCCGGCTGGA
>JAGWJK010000570.1 GCA_028865845.1 Rhizobiaceae bacterium | reverse complement strand
GATCGCTGGATTAAATGATAGCCATCATATTACCTTAATGCGCCGTCCTGGAATCACCGACCTCCGGCCTGTCTTGCCCGGGCGCAAATCCGTTCCAGACAGGAGATCGTGCATGCCTGCCACCTTGTTTTCACCCCTTTCCCTGGGCTCGCTGGAGCTTGCGCACCGTGTGGTGATGGCGCCGTTGACGCGCATGCGCGCCGGCCAGCCGGGCAATATTCCGTCGCCGATGAATGCCGATTACTACGCGCAGCGCGCCTCGCGCGGCGGACTGATCATTTCGGAAGGATCGCAGATTGCTCCAAGCGGACAGGGCATGCCGGCAACGCCGGGCATTCACGAGCCGGAACAGATCGCCGGCTGGAAGGCCGTGACCGACGCGGTACACGCCAAGCGCGGCCGTATCTTCCTTCAGCTCTGGCATGTCGGCCGCATCTCCCATTCCTCGCATCAGCCCGACGGCGCGCTGCCGATTGCACCCTCCGCGATCGCCGCATCCGGCAACGCCACGACGGCCTCCTTCGAACGCGTCCCCTTCGAAACGCCGCGGGCGCTCGAAACCGATGAAATCCCATGGCTGGTGGAAACCTATGGCCAGGCGGCAGCGAATGCCAAGGAGGCAGGTTTCGACGGTGTCGAGATCCATGGCGCCAATGGCTACCTGATTGAGCAGTTCCTGCAGGCGCGCTCGAACCAGCGCACCGACCGCTATGGCGGCTCGATCGAGAACCGCACGCGGTTTCTTCTCGAGGTGATCGACGCCGTAGCCTCGGTCTGGGATGCGGACCGCGTCGGCGTCCGCCTCTCACCCTTCGGCGTCGCCAACGACAGCGGCGACGACGATCCGCTGCGGCTCTACGGCCATGTCATCCGCGAGCTCGACCGGCTGCACCTTGCCTACCTGCACCTGATCGAACCGCGCGCCAGCGGCGCCGGGCAGGCGGAAGTCGACCACAAGAACGTGCCGTCGGCGGCCGAGCTGTTTCGGCCAGCCTGGTCGGGCAAGCTGATCGCCGCCGGCAATTTCAGGCCGGAGGCCGCGGAAGCGGCACTTGCTGCGGGCCATGCCGACGCCATCGCCTTCGGCCGCCTGTTCATCGCCAATCCCGATCTGCCGGAGCGCATCCGTCTTGGCGCGCCTCTCAATCCTTATCATCGGCCGACCTTTTACGGCGGCGGCATCTAAGGCTATACTGACTATCCGGCACTCAATGCCAGGGAGGCTGCGGAATGACCAAGCCAAGTGCGATCGTCGTCGGCGTCGGCGCGGAAGAAGGACTCGGCGCGGCACTTTGCCGGCGTTTTGCAGCCGAAGGCTATCACGCCATCGCGGTCGGACGGACGCTTGAGAAAGTCGCCAAGGTCGCCGACGCGATCAAGGTTTCCGGCGGCAGCGCCGAAGCGTCGGAAACGGACGCCACCGATGAGACATCGGTGATCAAGCTCTTCGAACATGCCTTTGCCCGGCGCGACGGTATCGCCGCGCCCGACCTCATCGTCTTCAATGCGGGCATCAACCGCAATATCGGCTTTCGCGATGTGACGGCCGCCGAATTTGAGGAGTTCTGGCGTGTCTGCTGCTTCGGCGGTTTTCTCGTCGGTCGCGAGGCGGCAAGGCATCTCGTGCCTCTCGGCCGCGGCACGGTGATCTTCACCGGAGCTTCCGCGAGCCTGCGCGGCAAGGCCGGCTTTGCGCAATTCGCCGCCGCCAAGGCCGGGCTTCGAATGATCAGCCAATCCATGGCGCGCGAATTCGGCCGCTCCGGGCTGCATGTCGCCCATACCATCATCGATGGCGGCATCGACGGCGAACGGTTGAAATCGCGCCGCCCGGAATTCTTCGAAAAGAACGGCGTCGACGGCCTGCTGAATATCGACGCGCTCGCCGACACCTACTGGCACATTCACCGCCAGCATCCTTCGGCCTGGACGCAGGAAATCGATCTCAGGCCGTACAAGGAAAATTTCTGACGCGCCCGGCAGGCAGGCGGCATCTCAACCCGCCTGCTGCTCGCCTTCCAGCGCGGCCGTGCGCATCTCTATGACCTGACGCGCCGCCGCCGTCGCCGTCGCAGCATCCTTGTCGCTCGACACCTGCACGGTCGGGAAGGCGAAATGGATGCCGTTTTCGTCGAACGCCTGCTTGACCATCGCCAGCGCATTACGGCGGACGACCGAAAGCTCGCCCGGCTTGGTGGTGATCGCCAGCCTTATCTCGATGGCGAAATCGCCGAACTGTTCGACACCCTTCATCTTTAGCGTCTGGATGATGGACGGCGCGAGATCGGGGTCGTCGAGCAGCCGCTGACCGACCTCCTTGATGATCCTCTTCGTCTTCACCAGGTCGGTGTCATAGGTCACCTTCAGGATGATCTTGTCGATCGCCCAGTCGCGATTCATGTTGTTGACTGCACCAAGCGAGCCGAAAGGTACGGTCGCCAGCGGACCGCGCTGGTGGCGCAACTTCACCGATCGCAGGCTGAAGGATTCGACCACGCCCTTATGGTTGCCGCTTTCGATATATTCGCCGATGCGGAAGGCATCATCCCAGAGATAGAAGATACCGCTGATCACATCCTTGACGATGGTCTGTGCGCCAAAGCCGACGGCAACGCCGACGACGCCGGCGCCGGCGATCAGCGGGCCAATCTCGATGCCGAGGCCCGACAGCACCATCATGATGGCGATGATGCCGATGACGACAGCGAGAATGTTGCGGAAAATCGGCAACAGCGTCTGCAACCGGGCACGGCTCGCCCGCAGTTCGTCGGTATCGCTTGCAAGCGGCAGCGCCTGCATAAGCTTGCCGTCGATATAGGTCTTCGCGAGGTTCCACAGGAGATCGGCACCAAGCAGGATGACGATGCCGCCAAGAAGACCGCGCGCAATGCGCGCGAACAGCGTTTCGCTCGAGCCCATCATCATCGCGGCTTCGACGCCGAGCATCTGACCGAGCCAAAGCGCGGCGAGCGCAATGATGAGCGCACGCACGCCACGATCGAGCAGCACCGTCGTTACCTTGCCTGCACCGAAAATGCCGTTGTCGCCGTCATGCAGCGCCTCGATCGCGCGCGACGCCACCGACAGGGCGCGTGGCAACAGGACGGCATAGATGCCCAGCCAAAGCAAACCGGTAAAGCCCGTGACCCACAGGACCCAGAGCACCAGGAAGTAGAATGTCAGCAGCCAGGAGACGGCTTTCGTGCCGATGCGCGTGGACGCGGCCGCCGGCCGGGCCCAGACGGCTTCGACGGCGATCAGGAAGAGGCCTATTCCAAGCGCGTAGCCGACGAAATCACGCGCGCCATTTGAAAATCCCATGGGCTGCATCACCTGCACGACAGCCCAGCCGCAGGCAAAATAGATCGTGAACAGGACGGAGCGGCGATACCAATAGCGTGCCGTAAGCCGCCGCGCGGCTATGCGTGCGGCACCGGCATCGTCGTCGAGAACATCCTCGGCCCTGCGCATGGACACCAGTTCCATCAGCAGCCGGCCGATCGAGACCGCGAGGCGCATGGAGCAGATCGCGATGACCATGGCGATCGCGATGCTTTGGCTGACAGGTGGCCATTCGAAGATGAAAAGCGGGACGAGCATCGCGACGGCATGGGCAACGGTCGGCACGACGCCGCTCAGGAACTCATAGCGCGCCGATTGCAGCTCGGTGACCGTGTCGCTGGCCTGCTCGATACGATGGGCGCGCTTGACGTTGATTAGCCGGCGCACTGCCAGCTCCGCCGCCCAACCCAGAACGAACAGCACGAGGGCTTGGACGGCAAGGTGCCGCCACCCGACCTGCGCGCCCTCGCCCTCGAACTTCTCGGAGGCCGTCATCACTTCGGACGGTAACGTCATGGCAGCATCGGACACCACTTCCAGATGCCGCCGCGTATGACCGAGCGTGTCCGAGAGGACCGACATCTGGCCGCCCGTGCCGGGATTGTCGGCAACGACCGAAACCGGCTTCGGGGTGCCGTTCAACTGAGCCTGAAGCCATTGCTTGACGTCGGGCTCGTTCATCAGCTGGATCAGTTCGCGGACCTTCTCCGGCGGGGGAGCTGCCGTGGGCGTGGCCGCAGCATTTTGAGCGATCGCCACAGCCGGCGCGGCAACCGCAAACAGACACAGCAAAAGTGCCCCGATCCGCCGCCTGCAATACCCGACAATGCTCATAGTACCTTGCCT
>JAGWJK010000569.1 GCA_028865845.1 Rhizobiaceae bacterium | reverse complement strand
CAAAGCTAAAGCCGAAGCGGTGTCCCTCACCCGCCCCCGCTCCGCCCTTTCAACCCGGACCAGCCGGGCGGATCGGGGGCTGACCGTCAGAGCCAGTGTCGCGTTTCTAACTGGCTGACAGCGTCGCGCGTCTAATCAGCTTTGACATTCTCTACACCCGGCCAGCTAACGTATTTGTATCGGCGACAATTTTCCGCTCGGTCCCACCGGCGCTGCGTGGCAACTTGCGGAAATCGGGCAGATATTCGGTTTCCACAACAGACTTTGGCGCGCATGAACACAGATCTGAAAATCATCGGCCGGGCATCTTCGATCAATGTCCGAAAGGTGCTCTGGACCTGCAGGGAAGTTGATCTGCCCTTCGAATTCGATAGCGAATGGGACGGTGATCGGCGGGACGCACGGCGGGAGGAACTGCGGCGCCTCAATCTCAACGATCAGTTTCCGGTCCTGATCGACGGCGACAGCATGCTGTGGGAATCCAACACCATCTGCCGTTATCTCGCGGCGCGCTCTGGGCGTTACGATCTCCTGCCTGCCGAACCGCGCGAACGAGCATCCGTGGAACAATGGATGGATTGGCAGGCGACCGATCTCAATGCCTCCTGGCGTTATGCTTTCATGGGCATTGTCCGCAAAGCACCGCAGTTTCAGCAGATCGAGGAGATATTTCGCAGCGTTGCGGCATGGAACGACAAAATCGAGATTCTCGATCGCCAACTGGAGAAAACGGGCGCCTTCGTTGCCGGCAGTCAGTTCACGCTTGCCGACATCGTCATCGGTCTTTCCGTCAACCGATGGTTTCTGACGCCGATCGCCCGCCCGGATTTTCGGTTTGTCGCTGCCTATTTCGAGCGACTACAGGACCGCCCCGGCTTTGCCGACTATGTGGCGAACGGCGTGCCGTAGGGCCCTCGCCTGCCAATTGGAATTATGTTCGACGCCCGCGGTCAGAAATTCTTTCCTGGAATCGAACAATTTAGAGAAATGCGATATTAATCGCCCATTGATTGTCTTTGATATTATTTCAATCAAAGCGATATCCAGGAGAGCATTGCGCTACTACAGATCCTTTTCTTTGTTCCCGCAGATTGCATTGCTCGGAAATCAACGTCCAGACTGAACAAATATTACGACTTTAGGTAGATCGTTTAGGATTTACTAAGATCGCTGCGACATGATCATTGGTAATCCCAAATCATTCCGTCGCTATCTTCAGTTGGATTCGACATGGCCGCAATGTCAAACCGTCAAGTTCAAGCAACCTCCACGGCTGAAATGGAGGATCTGATCCTGAATATTTCCATGGCGCGAGGCATGGATGAGATCATGGCGGTCGTGCGTCATGCCGCAAGAAGGCTGGTAGGGGCTGACGGCATCACCTTCGTGCTGCGGGAAGACGGCCTCTGCCATTATGCGGACGAGGATGCGATCAGCCCATTGTGGAAAGGCCAGCGTTTTCCGATCGAAAGCTGCATCTCCGGATGGGCAATGCTCAATCGCGAAATCGCCGTCATCGAAGACATCTATGCCGATAGCCGGATACCGCACAGCGCATATCGGCCTACATTCGTGCGCAGTCTCGTCATGGTGCCGGTCCGCGAAGACGACCCCATCGGCGCGATCGGCGCCTATTGGGCGACGCAGCATGCTCCGAGCCCGGAAAGCGTCGATATATTGCGACGCATCGCCAACAGCGCGGCAGTCGGCATGACCAATGTCGCGCTGATCAATTCACTGGCCGCGGCCCAGGAAGAAGCCGTGCGCGCCAAGGAAGCGATTATCCTTGCGATGGCGTCGCTGGCCGAAACCCGCGACAACGAGACCGGCAACCACATCCGGCGCACGCAGCATTACATGCGCGCCCTTGCCGAAGCGGCGCGCGGTCATCAGGCATTCGAACCGGAACTCAGCGAGAGCATGGTCGACCTGCTCTACAAATGCGCGCCTCTGCACGATATCGGCAAAGTCGGCATTCCCGACAATATCCTACTGAAGCCCGGCAAGCTCGATCCCGATGAATTCGCCATAATGAAGACCCATTCGGAGCTGGGCATGATGGCTATTGCGAATGCGCAGCGCCATCTCGGTGTTTCCAACTGCTTCTTCAGCCTTGCCCAAGAGATCGCTCATACCCACCACGAACGGTGGGATGGCTCCGGCTATCCGCGCGGGCTGAGAGGCAAGAACATTCCGCTTGCCGGACGCCTGATGGCAATCGCCGACGTCTATGATGCCCTGGTCTCCGAACGGGTCTACAAGTCTGCCCTTCCGCACGACCAGGCCGTGTCGATCATGGTTGCCGACAGGGGCAAGCATTTCGATCCGGAACTCATCGATATCTTTGAAACGATTGCCACGGTCTTCCAGGATATTCATCGCACGTTCGTCGACATGCCGCATGGCGCCGGAGCGGACGCCGCTTAGATACGATCCCGCAACACTGCATTATACCGGCGGCGGCGTGTTGATGGTCGCTGGAGAGATCATCGATCGGCGTGCGCGGTTCATGAGAGGCGCGTGAGCCAGCCGGTTTCCCGGCTGAAACTCGTTTTTCTCACGACCGCGCCCGAAGAGGGCTCAGTCGGCCTTTTCGCTTGGCGCCCATTTGAAATGGTCGCCGTCGGCTTCGATGTATCCGACGCCGGGGAACGGAAAGTGCGGCGCGAAAATCATCTCATGGCTCTTGGCAAGAGCACTCAGCGTCTTCGCGCGATTGGATTCCGCCTCGGGCTTGTCGTCATCGAAGGAGACCGCCCAATCCGGCTTGGCGAGCGAGATGATGGAGCTGTGCACGGTATCGCCGATATCGAACAGCCGCGCCTTGCCGGAAACGATCTGGTAGCCGGTATGGCCGGGCGTATGCCCCTTCAGCGCCACCGACGTGATGCCGGGCGCGACCTCGCCGCCGGGCTTGAACGTCTTTACGTGACCATCGATCACCTTGATGATGTCGGCCAGCTTCGCGTTCGCCTTGGCGAAGGTCCATTCGGCTTCCGACATGCGGATCGTCGCGTTAGGGAAAGCGAGCTTGCCATCCTTGACCAGCCCGCTGACGTGATCCGGATGGGAATGAGTGATCAGCACTTCGTCCACCGACTCCGGCTTGATACCGGCCTTGGCCAGGCTGCCCTGCAACGCACCGCCGACGCCGGTATCGATCAGGACGACATGCCGGTCCGACTTGACGAGCAAAGCGTCGACGCTGAGCGTGACGGTATCCGTCGGCGCGCCGGCTGCCTTGAGAAGAGCTGCCACCTCGTCGGGGCTATGGTCGAGGCCGAATATCTTGCCGTCATTGGGCTGCACGAACTGGGCATCATGCAGCGCAATGATATCGAGCTTGCCGAGTTTAAACGACTTGGCGTCCGGCTGCTGCGCCGGCATTTGTGCCATGGCAGCGCTTTGATATGTCGCGACAACGGCTGCCAGCGCCATCAACTTCGCTAAAGACCTGAAATGTCCCATACGGATGTCCTCTCCCCTGCAGGGCAATTGTCGAAAAGCAGATGCGTCTACGTCCCTGGTCGGCGACCATCGATGCCATGCAACGGTCCGATCGACGCTCACCTAAAACGCAATCTTGGCAGACTGCGCCAACCGTCAAGGTAGCCGGTAAACTATACCGACCGCAAAGCACGATCCTTTTACCGATCCTCAAGCGCCCACTGGCACTTCCAGCCGTGCCTTCACCCGGTCCATGGCGACGAAAGTGCGAAAACGCTTCACATTGTTATTGCCGAAGAACAGGCGTCTCGTCAGGACTTCGTAAGCGCTCATGCTCGGAACCACGATAACCAGGATGAAATCGGCTTCGCCGGTCACATAGTAGCACTGCTGAATCTCTGGCGCGGCGGCGAACTCGCGCTTGGCCGCCTCGATCTGCGCCGCCGTTTCGCTGATGACTTCGACCTCGACAAAGATCGTCAGCGGCTGCCCGATCGCCGCCGGGTCGACGATAGCGACATTTGCCTGGATGACGCCGATCTCCGTCATCCGCTTGATCCGCCGCTGCACCGCTGGAGCCGACAGATTGACAGCCTCTCCGATCTGTCGTTGCGGCGTCATGTTGTCCTTCTGAAGGATATCGAGGATTTTCCGGTCGAAGGCGTCCAACGACGGCGGTGGAACAGGACGGCTCAAATGATGTCTCCGATGAAACAAACTTGCAAATGATGCCGCGATATTCAGCGCAAA
>JAGWJK010000568.1 GCA_028865845.1 Rhizobiaceae bacterium | reverse complement strand
AACTGTGGATCAAATAACCATGGGCGCCATGGATTTCCAGGAAATCGAACCCCGCGCGCACGGCTCGGCCGGCCGCGGCAACGAAACTATCGATGATGCCGGAGATTTCTGTGGCGGACAGTTCTCTCGGCGCCGGCCACTCCAGCGCATGCGCGATCGCGCTCGGCGCCACGGTTTGCCAGGCCTTGTCCGGCGAGGAGACCGACAGCGGCCCAGCGCCATCCCAGGGCAGGGCGGCGCTTGCCTTGCGCCCGGCATGGGCGAGCTGAATTCCGACCGGTATGCCGTGGTCGCGGTAAAGCTTGGTAATGCCGGCCATGCCCGCAATCTGCCCATCCTGCCAGAGGCCCAGGCAGCCGGGCGTGATCCGGCCCTCTGGCGTAACGCCCGTCGCCTCGACGACGGCGCCTCCGACGCCGCTCAGGGCAAAGCGGGCGTGGTGAGCAAGGTGCCAGTCCTGCACCATGCCGTCGGTCGCGGCGTACTGGCACATCGGCGAGACGACGATCCGGTTCGGGAAGGTCAATGCCCTGATCTGGAAAGGTGTAAACAGCTTGGGTATGGTCATGCGGCGATCCTGCACGTCAGCTTCGAATTTTGCATATTGATTTGAGGTGTTCGATATGCGAACAAAAGTTACCATAGTGAACTCTCAAAACCAAGGCGTTTGCCGGCGGCAGCGGAACATTTGATGACGGATGTGATAGTGATCGGCGGCGGTCTCGCCGGCTGTGCGACGGCCTATTACCTGGCGGCCGATGGGGTAGAGGTCACGGTGCTCGAGCGCTTCGATCTCAACACGCTGGCCTCCGGATCGAATGCCGGCAGTCTGCACGCTCAAATTCCCCACGATCCTTTCATACGCTATGGCGAGCAGTGGGCGGAAAATTACGCTTCTACCGTCGGTCTGCTAGCGAAATCGATCAAGATGTGGCGGACGCTCGATGAGGAACTTGGCGCCGATCTCGAGGTGAAGCTTCGGGGAGGTCTGCTCGTGGCGCGAACGCCCGAGGATATGCAGGCAATCGAGCGCAAGGCGCGGCATGAGCGCGGGCAGGGACTGGAAATAAGGCTCTTCGACCGCGGCGATATCGAACGCGAGGCGCCTTATGTCTCCGAGCAGATGATCGGCGGTGCTTTCTGTCCCGATGAAGGCAAGGCGAACCCGTTTGCGGTGACCCCGGCCTTTGCCAGGACCGCCCAGCGGCTTGGCGCCCGTATCGAGCGCAAGGCCAACGTCTTGGGCATCGAACGTACGAACGGCGGTTATGACGTGGTCACCAACAGGGGTACCTTCTCGGCCCGGCGCGTCGTCAATGCCGCGGGCTCAGATGCCGGCAGGGTTGCCGAAATGCTTGGCATAGGTCTTGCCGACGTCCAGGGTTTCCCAATCCAGGTGAGTGTCACCGAGAAGGTCGCACCAATGATCCCGCATCTGCTTTATTGCGCGAGCGACAAGCTGACGCTGAAGCAGAATCAGGCCGGTTCGCTGCTGATCGGTGGTGGGTGGGAAGCGAATATCGGGCCTTATGGCACGCCGATTGCCAATCCCGTGTCGCTTCGCAAGAACATGGCGGTGGCGCTGTCGGCAGTGCCGGCGCTTCGCGATATTCGCGTCATCAGGACATGGGCGGCAATCGTCAACGGCACGGACGACTGGAAGCCCATCCTCGGCGAGATCCCGAAATCGCCAGGCTTCTTCATCAATTTCTTCCCGTGGATGGGATTTACCGCCGGCCCGATTGCCGCACGTATCGTTGCCAGCCTGGTTCAGGGCAAACCCGTGCCGTTCGAGATTGATCCCGCACCGTTTCTTCCGAAGAGCTGAGCCATTTGCGATAATCGGGCGGTCCGGGATCAAAGAGATCGCCTCGACGGATGCCGGATTTTAAAGCGCATCCGAACGGAGAGCTGCGTGCAGCTCTCCGTTGATTGTTCTAGTGCCGCAGAATCTTGCTGACGAATTCGGCTGTCCGGGCTTCTTTCGGATGCTCGAATATCTCCGAGGGCGTGCCGACCTCTACGATCTGCCCTTTGTCCATCATCACGACGCGCGACGAGACTTTGCGCACGAAGCCCATTTCGTGAGAGACGATCAGCATCGTAATGCCCTCATTGGCAAGCTGGCTCACCGTATCGAGCACTTCGTTGACGAGCTCCGGGTCAAGTGCTGCCGTAACCTCGTCGAGAAGCAGGATTTCCGGCTTCAGCGCCAGGGCACGGGCAATCGCGACACGCTGCTGCTGGCCGCCTGAGAGCTGATCCGGATAGGATTTGAGCTTGGCCGACAGTCCGACGCGATCAAGGATGGCGCGCGCTTCGCGGTCAACATCAGTCTTTGCCCGCTTCTTGATCTCGACAGGCGCGATCGTTACGTTGCGCAGAACGTCCATGTTCTGAAAAAGATTATACTGCTGGAATACGATGGCCATGCGATCGCGTATGGCTTTCAGGCTGGATCTCGAGCCATAGTTCACAGCCATTCCTTCGATTGCGACATTGCCGGACGACGGTTTCAGCAAACCCATCAGCACGCGCAGCAGCGTGCTCTTTCCCGAACCGGACGAGCCGATCAGGCTGACGATTTCGCCTTTCTCGACCGACAGATTGACATTTTCGAGGACCTTGTAGTTTCCATAGGCCGCCGAAAGGTTTTTGACTTCAAGAAGAGGCAAGTCGTTTCTCCATATAGGCACCCAGTCGGGCCAGCGGATAGGACATCACGAAATATCCCGCGAGCACCACGCCATAGACGAGGAAGGGTGAAAAACCGCGATTCATCAGGCTCTTGCCGGTGAAGGTGAGTTCCACGACACCCATTTGCGAGGCAAGCGAGGTGTCCTTGATGAACATCACCATGAAGGCGAAGGCAGGGGGAATGATGACCTTCCATGCCTGCGGCAGGATCACGCGCAACTGCGTCCGCCAAAAGCCGAAATTCAGCGTCTCCGCCGCCTCGACCTGTTGGCGCGGCACGGATTCCATGCCAGCCCGAATAATTTCCGACAGGAATGCTGTCGACAGCATGCAGATCGAAATCGTCGCGATCACGAACAGGGACACGTTGCGGCTGATCACCTGGATCGCGAACATGATGATGAACAGCGTCACCAGGAACGGGATGCGGCGAAAGATCTCGACATAGATGGTCACGATAATTCTGAACGGCAGCAAGGACAGCGCCTTGGTCGAGCGGACCGAGGCGATGATGAAGCCGAAGATGAAACCGGTGACGCAGCCAAGCGCCGTCAGCAGCAATGTCGTTCCCATCGCCTTCAGGACGAAAATCATATTGTAATAGGTGAAGAAGCGCGGGGCCTCTTCGAAAATGCGATCGAGCATCAGAAAATCCTCGCTGTGACCCGGAACGCCCAACGTCCGACCGCGGCCAGGGTCAGCGAAGCGATGATCGTCAGGCATATGTAGATGACCGCGACCACGGAGAATGTTTCGATCGTGCGCATGTTGCTGGTCGATATGTTGATGGCGCGGCCCGTCAGTTCTTCCACGCCGAAGATCGCGGCCATCGAGCTGCCGAGGACCATCCAGATGAAGAAGTTGCTGAGCGGCGCAAACAGCGTCTTGGCGATGTGCGGCAGGATCACGTAGCGCAGGGTCTGCATATGCGACATGCCGAGCACCTCGGCTGTCTCAAGCTCGGTCTTGCGGACCGAAAGGATGCCGCCACGCAATATCTCGGTGAGATACGCACCGGTATTGACGGTCATGCCGATGACGACGGCTGTGAAAGGATCAAGCACGATGCCCACATCAGGCAATGCGTAGAATAAGAAGAAAATCTGTACCAACGCAGGCGTATTGGTGAAGAAGATCACGTAGGCATTGACGATGCCGCGCAGGATCCTGCCACCACGTAGTTTTGCCAGTGCCCCCGCAAGCCCGATCACGGCGCCAAGCCAAAAAGAGATGAAGGCGACCTCCAGAGTGCCGATCGCCCCGCCGAGCAGGTAGGGTAGGTGCTGGAAAACGACGCTATATTGAAATGTATCGTCCAAATGTCTCTGCCCCTCGTCTCAAGACTGCCGGTGGCCTGCATGAATGCCTGCGCGACCCGAAGAAGATATCCCCGAGTCGCGCAGGCATGACAATTAGAAGAACGGGTTCGGAACAACCGGCTTCAGCATCGGCGAACCGTACCACTTGGTCCAGGTCGTGTTGATGTAGTCGCTGGAATGCATTTCGTAG
>JAGWJK010000567.1 GCA_028865845.1 Rhizobiaceae bacterium | reverse complement strand
GGTTTTCGCTTCCGCTGTCTTTCCGTCCTGCTCCAGGGCCAAGGCAAGATAGAACAGCGCGCGCGGGTTGTTGGCTTCGAGCGCCAACGATTGCTGCAGCGTCGCGCGGGCATCGGCGGTGACCATGCCGTCCGCCTGCATGATCAGCACTTCGGCGAGACTGCCGAGACGGTCGGCGCTCGGGCCGAGGATGCGGACGACATTGCGATAGGCAAGCTCGGCATCGCCTAAACGGTTGGTCTTGGCGTAGATCGGCGCCAGCACTTCCCAACCTTTGCCATCATCGGGATGCTGCGCCAGATGCTGCTCGATCTTGACGATCGAGATAGCAAGGTCGTTGCCCGGATGCTCTAGGCGTGCCTCAAGCGGCTGCGACGGCAGACCCGGGCTGCCCTTGGCGAGATAAAGACAGAGCCCGATTGCCGGCAGGATGACGATGATGAAGGCCTGTGAAAAGCGATAGCTGCTGCGCAGGGGCGTCTTTGCCGGGTTCGGTCCCGCATTCGAGACGGCCAGAAGGCGACGACCGATTTCAGCACGGGCATAGCCTGCTTCCTCGGGGGAAATCAGGCCGCCGGCCAGATCGCGATCGAGTTCCCGAAGCTGATCGCGATAGACCGCGGCCTCGCCGGCGCGGCCGTCCTCAGCCGCCTTTGCACCACACAGAAGGGGATAGAGCAGAACAGTGCCGACAAGCGCCGTCAGAGCGGCCACGAGAATCCAGACCAGCATAGACGCCCAATACTTTAACGGGCTGCTTATTCCAACCGCCAAAGCCAAGTTGACGAAGATTTTAGGCGTTTAGCCGCGTTTTTCAAACAGGATCAGCACGGCGGATGCCACTCAGTTCAACGGCGTCCAGGTTCCGTCGTCGTTGCGGCAGGCAGCACCCCTTGCCTGGGTCGGCTTGCCGTCGACGGTGACCGTGTGGGTGTATTGGCGGCAATTTTGCGAGCCGACCTGATAGGGTGCCGCAGCCACGACCTCGCCGCTGACGTTCTTACCTGTCCAGGCGACCGGCTGGCCGAGCGGCGCGGTCTCCAGAGCCCGGTATTCGGCCTCCAAAGCGCGCTGCTTGTCGTTGTCGCTGAGCTTGATGCCGGTGCGGCCGATGATGCCGCCTTCCAGAGCCGCGATATAGGGCGTCGACGGGGTAGATTTCGGGGTCGAGGACAAAAAGCCGCCCCCATCGGTTTTCCCGCCGGTGGTCGAACAGGCGGAAAGGGCGATAGCAACAAGAAGAGGGGAGATGATCAGTCGAAAGGTGCGAAGCGTCATACAACCGAACCAGTATCAACGAACAGAGTCAAAGTACTACTGCAGTGCGGCATCGTCATAACGCACCGCATCTTTTTGGCATTCCACCGCACATCACGCAACATCCTTTATTACTCCCGGTAGAATTAAGCTGGCGCGCAGGCCTCCCCACGTTCCGCGCGAAAGCTCAAGCCGGCCCTGGTATTCGTTGGTGATCTCGCTGACGATCGACAGGCCAAGACCGGTGCCCGGCTTGCTTTCATCGAGCCGGCGGCCGCGCTTCATCGCCTCACGGATCTGGTCGGGCTCCAGGCCCGGTCCGTCGTCCTCGACGACAAGCTCGACCCAGTGGCGGCGGGCGGGATCGATGCCCTTGATCTCGGCAGGGGCTTCGCTTGCCGCCACGCGTATCTTGTGTTCGGCAAAGCGCGCGGCGTTTTCAAGAAGGTTACCCACCGTCTCCTCCAGATCCTGCTGCTCCATGGCAAGCGCCAGGTTCGGCGTGACCGAAAGCTCGAATTCCTTGTCGCTGTTCAAGCGCCGCATGACGCGCACCAGCCGTTCCAGCGCCGGTTCCGCATCGGTGCGCGCGAGCACGGATTCGCGCTGCGCGGCGATGCGGGCCCGATTGAGATAGGATTGCACCTGTCCCTGCATGACCTCGGCCTGGTTCTTGACCAGATCGCCATGCGAGCGCTCAAGCACACGGGATTCGTTCAGGAGAACGGCAATCGGCGTTTTCAGCGAGTGCGCGAGATTGCCGACCTGCATGCGCGCGCGCTCGACGATGCGTCGATTGCTGTCGATCAGCGCGTTGATCTCGTTGGCAAGCGGGAAGATTTCGCGCGGGAAGTCGCCCTGCAGCCTTTCGCTCTCGCCGGCGCGGATGCGCTCCAACGCCGCACGCGCCTTGTCGAGCGGCTTCAGGCCGTAAAGAATGGCGAGCGCGTTGACGACCAGGCTACCGACGCCGAAGCCGACAAGGGCGAGATAGAGGCTGTGCGAGAAATTGCGGACGTCGTCCTCGACGACGGCGACGTTGCCGGTGACCCGGAAACGCGCGGCACGACCGTCCGTATCGAGCACGACTTCGGTCTCAGCCACCTGCACCTGATTTCCGAAGGCGTCGGTAACACTATAATAGCGCTCATAATTCTTGTCGAAGGGCGCCTCCAGCACCGAAAGCACCGGCAGATTCGACGCGCCGAGCGACGGTGAGACCAGAGGCGTCGCCGTATAGGTGCCGAGTGGTTCGACCATCCAGTACCAACCGGTCTTCGGCTGCGCGAAACGAAGATCCCCGAGCTGCGGGCTGCCCGAAAGAGCGCCCTGATCGCCGATCGTCACCGAGTTGATGACGTTGTAGAGCTGCGCGCGCAGAAGGTCTTGAAAACCACGCTCGGCGCTCTTGCGGTAGATATTGGAGATGACAAGGCCGATCACCACCAGCGCCACAGCGGACCAGAGTGTGGTCAACAGCAGAACGCGGGCGGTTAGCGACTTAATTGGCATTGGTCGGCGCTTGAATGCGGTAGCCGAGGCCGCGGACGGTCTCGATCAGGTCGACGCCCATCTTCTTGCGCAGCCGGCCGACGAACACCTCGATCGTATTGGAATCGCGATCGAAATCCTGATCGTACATATGCTCGACCAGCTCGGTGCGCGACACCACTTCGCCCTTGTGATGCATGAGGTAGGCGAGCAGCCGGTATTCGTGCGAGGTGAGCTTCAGCGCCTTGCCGTCGACGGTTGCCTTCGAACTCTTGGTGTCCAGGCGCACCGGCCCGCAGATGATTTCGGAAGAGGAATGACCGGCAGCACGGCGGATCAGCGCGCGGATGCGGGCAAGCACTTCCTCGACATGGAACGGCTTGGCGACATAATCGTCCGCACCGGCGTCGATGCCGGCGACCTTGTCGCTCCAGCGATCGCGAGCCGTCAGGATCAGCACCGGCATCCCCCTGCCCGCACCGCGCCACTTCTCCAGCACGGTGATGCCGTCCATTTCCGGCAGGCCGATGTCGAGGATGATGGCGTCATAGGGTTCGGTATCGCCGAGAAAATGCCCCTCCTCGCCGTCAAATGCGGTATCGACCACGTAGCCCGCCTCTTTCAAGGCTTCGGCAAGCTGGCGATTGAGGTTGATATCGTCTTCGACTATGAGAATTCGCATGTTCCGACCCATTTCCCCGGTTCGAGAACCATTACCGCAAATTAGGATCGAGTGGAATCACTCGACATTAAGATTTTGCGTGAGATTCAAAGTGTTAGAGTATCCTTTGCGTGCCCGATGAAACCGCTTGCGCCTACATCGGCACCTTCATGGTCACCTTGCGCGGCCGCTGGCCGTTGCCCTGAACAAGGACGGTGACGACGCAGCTGTCGCCCGACGGCTGCGCGGAAAGGAGTTGCCCCCCTGTCTTTGCGACGACCTCGGCGGCTGCCTCGCTGCAGTCGCTATTTGCACGCGCCACCAGGGTCGGCGTTGGCGTCGGCAGAACAGCCGAGCCGGCCATGATAGCGACCGCTGCTGCTGTGCTTATAATTGATGCCATGCTCCAGACTTCCCGTGGGGACATTAACTTGAGCGAATATTTACTCAAACGCGTCTGAATGGCAAATGAATGGGCTGTAATTTTCCCCGCGCGCGCCTTCGAGCGGAAGACGCATGTCCTTTAAGTGCTTGCATTAATTCGATTTGAAGGCGGCGGCTTTCGTGCGGCAACGCGAAAGGATGGCTCATAGCGCGTCTGCGCCCACGGGGCAGCGAGAGCAAGCGCCAGATGCATCCCCAAATTGCATCCAAAGTGTAGAATACTCGATATCCGTCACCGCGCTTGGATCACCTCACCTCTCGCGAAAAATGCGAAACGATGCGGGACTGCCGCGTTCCGGCTTTTACGGGAGGCGTCGTTGCCATCGACCGGGAATTTGCGCAGCATCCTCGGCC
>JAGWJK010000566.1 GCA_028865845.1 Rhizobiaceae bacterium | reverse complement strand
TCGGAACCGAAACGCGTTCCTGCTTTTCGATGGCGCGGCGGAATTCCGGGGTTTCCGTGATCTTCATGCGGACGTAAAGACCGATCGCCACCAGCGCGAGGCTGATGAGGAACGGGATGCGCCAGCCGTACTCGAGGAAATCCTCGTCCGCCATGCTTTCGCGCAGGATCAGGAAAAGGCCAGCCGAGAGGATGAAGCCGATAGGCGCGCCGAGTTGCGGGAACATCGCGTACCAGCTGCGCTTGCCTTCTGGTGCATTTTCGGTGGCAAGAAGAACCGCGCCGCCCCATTCGCCGCCGAGGCCGAGGCCCTGGCCGAGCCGGCACAGCGCCAGGAGCAGGGGAGCCAGAATGCCGATGGAGTTGTAGCCGGGGAGGATGCCGATCACGACGGTGGAAAGGCCCATGGTCATCAGTGCTGCCACCAGAGTCGCCTTACGGCCGACCCTGTCGCCGAAATGACCGAAGATCATCGCGCCGATCGGACGGGCGAAGAAGGCGATCGAGAAGGTCGCGAAGGATTGCAGCGTCGCAGCAGTCGGATCGCCTGCCGGAAAGAACAGTTTCGGGAATACGATGACTGCTGCCGTCGCATAGACGTAGAAATCAAAGAATTCGATAGTCGTGCCGATCAGGCTCGCGATCAGAACGCGTGCCGGGGAATTCGCAACAACGCTGTTCGATGACGAGGGAGTCGGCGATAAAGGAGATATCGCGTCAGTCATGGGCCCACCAAATTAGAGAATGCTAAGCTTACCTTAGCGGGTAGAGCGTGTGTCCTTAGCGCAATTTTTGTTCGGCGAAAACGTCTAAAAAGCAACAAAGCAATAAAAGAATGCTACGGTTTTGCCATACTTCTTGATTCCCGATTTATTGATTGGCGCTGGCGCCGACTAAAGACCTTTATCTGATCACTTGACCGGAATCACTTTTTCAAGATTGCTAACTTTCGCTCTGGTTGAGAGCAGGGGAGATTAATTTCATGCAGAAAAAACTTATTGCGGAATTCTTAGGAACATTTTGGCTTGTCTTCGGCGGTTGCGGCAGTGCGATTTTCGCGGCTGCTTTTCCGAGCCTCGGTATTGGTTTTCTCGGCGTCGCATTCGCCTTCGGCCTGACCGTTCTCACCATGGCCTACGCAGTCGGCGGCGTATCGGGCGGTCATTTCAATCCGGCGGTTTCGGTCGGCCTGACGGTTGCCGGCCGGCTGCCTGCGTCGCAGCTCGTTCCCTATATCGTCGCGCAGGTGATCGGCGCGATCGTTGCGGCGGCGGTGCTTTATCTCATCGCTAGCGGCAAGGCCGACTTCCAGCTCAGCGCCGGCTTTGCCGCCAATGGCTATGGCGAACACTCGCCGGGTGGGTATCCGCTGGTTTCGGCGCTAGTCGCTGAAATCGTGCTGACCCTGTTCTTCCTGATCGTGATTCTCGGTTCGACCAGCAGCCGTGTCCCGGCCGGCTTCGCGCCGATCGCGATCGGCTTATCGCTGACGCTGATCCATCTGATCTCGATCCCGATCACCAATACCTCGGTCAATCCGGCTCGTTCGACGGGGCAGGCCTTGTTCGTCGGCGGCTGGGCGCTGCAGCAGCTTTGGCTGTTCTGGGTTGCCCCGATCGTCGGTGGCGCGCTTGGTGGACTCATCTGGAAACTGGTCGACGATCGCGACTGAGAAGAGTCGCAAAACGCTCGCTTGAGGCCCGCGCCGGATGCCCCGGCGCGGGCCTTTCTGTTTCGTTCATTCGACATCGGATGATTACGACGTAGCAACTGCCTGATTCCAATGGCATAATTAGCGGGGTCGAATTGATTCGAAGCGACGGATTTCGACCGGAATGTCTGGAAAGTTAACGAAAGTAAACGCTTCATTAACCATAATGGAGTTCTAATACTTTCCATGAGGCGCAGTGGATTCGCCGGCAAGCGGGATCGGCGTAGCGCCGCTTAGTAATGACGATAGTGAGTGAATTGGGGGTATTGATGGGTGGCAAGCATGTGGCTGTCCTTATGGGCGGATTTTCCTCGGAGAGGCCGGTTAGCCTGTCCTCGGGAAAGGCATGCGCCGATGCCCTCGAAGCTGAGGGATATCAGGTCACGCGCATCGATGTGGCGCGCGATATTTCCGCTCGTCTTGGCGAATTGAAGCCTGATGTCGTCTTCAATGCTCTGCATGGCCCCTTTGGCGAAGACGGCACGATCCAGGGCGTTCTCGAATATCTGCAGATCCCCTACACGCATTCGGGCGTTCTCGCTTCGGCTCTGGCGATGGACAAGTCGCGCGCCAAGAATGTTGCAAGTGGTGCGGGCATTCCTGTTGCCGATTCGCTGGTCATGGATCGCTTTTCGGTAACCGGCGAGCATCCGATGAAGCCGCCTTACGTCGTGAAGCCGGTTCGCGAGGGCTCGAGCTTCGGCGTGGTGATCGTCAAGGAAGATCAGGCGCATCCGCCGCAGATCGTTGCGTCTTCGGAATGGCGTTATGGCGACGAGGTTCTGGTCGAGCGGTATATCCACGGCCGTGAGCTGACGTGCGGCGTCATGGGCGGCGAGGCGCTTGGCGTCACGGAGATCGTGCCGCAGGGTCACAGCTTCTACGACTACGACTCCAAGTACGCGGCCGGTGGATCAAAACACGTCATCCCGGCTAAAATTTCACCGAATCTTTACCAAAAGATACAAACATTAGCGGTAAGGGCGCATCAAGCAATCGGCTGCCGCGGCGTTAGTCGATCCGACTTCCGTTATGACGATCGCTTCTCCGAAGACGGCGAGCTTATCTGGTTGGAAATCAACACCCAACCCGGCATGACGCCTACCTCTTTGCTGCCTGAAATGGCCGCTCACGCTGGCTACTCCTTTGGCGAATTTCTCCGTTGGATGGTGGAGGACGCGTCTTGTTTGCGCTGACGGTCAAATATTTGCGGCGGTCCCGCCATCGCGTTCCTCTCGCGATCGACGATGTCGAGGATGCGTTCGTCTTGCCGAGGCCGATGCGGCGTACTGTGCGTTTCGTCGTCAGCCTCTGCAGTGGCCGCGTTCACATTCCCGCGCATACCGGAACGATTTCGGCGCTGGCTCTCCTGGAGGCTACAGGTTTCTACGGCATGTCGATCGGCGGTCACACACAGGACGTCGCCCAGGCGACGACCTCCGCCGCCGGCTTTGCCATCGAGGACGTGAATGTCTCCGGCAACGACCAGACCTCGGAAATCGAGATCCTGCAGCTCCTCGGCCTCGACGGCACGACGTCGCTCGTGGCGCTTGATGCCGATGCGGCCCGCCAGAAGATCGCCAGCCTGCCTTGGGTGCAGACGGTAGAGGTCCGTAAGGTCTATCCGAAGACGGTCGAAGTGAAGCTGACCGAACGCAAGGCCTACGCCATCTGGCAGCACGGCGCGGAACTGTCGCTGATCGAAAAGGACGGCAGCGTGATCGCGCCGCTTCGCGACAACAAATTCGCCAAGCTGCCGCTCTTCGTCGGCAAGGATGCGGAAAAGGCTGCCGCCTCGATCGATGACGAATTCGCCAATTGGCAGGACATTCGCAGCCATGTGAAGGCCTTCGTCCGCGTCGCCGGTCGTCGCTGGGATCTCTATCTCGACAACGGTGTGATCATCAAGCTGCCGGAAGAGAACATCGACGGCGCGCTCGCTCGGCTGACCAAGCTCGACAAGGATCAGAACCTGCTGCAGCGCGACATTGCAGCCGTCGATCTCCGGCTCGACGATCGCACCGCCATTGAGTTGACACCCGATGCAGTGGTCCGCCGGCAAGCGGCACTCGATGCACGAACAAAGGCTTTGAAGAAAGCAGGGCAGGATACATGAGCTTATTCGGTTCGTCCCATTTCGGTCTGCCGCGTCTGAAGCCGCTTTCTTCCAAGCGGACGCATATCGTATCGGTGCTCGACATCGGTTCGACCAAGGTCGTGTGCATGATCGGGCGGCTGACGCCGCGCGAGGAAAGCCAGGTCCTGCCGAATCGCACGCACAACATCGAGATCATCGGCATCGGCCATCAGCGCTCGCGTGGCATCAAGACCGGCGTGATTGCCGATCTCGACGCGCTGGAAGGCGTCGTGCGCCTTGCCGTCGATGCAGCCGAACGCATGGCTGGCCTTACGGTCGACAGTCTGATCGTCAATGTTTCCGCCGGTCGTCTCGGCAGCGATATCTACACCGCGACGATCGATCTCGGTGGCCAGGAAGTC